>DAHXMK010000230.1 GCA_027365515.1 Candidatus Aminicenantota bacterium | reverse complement strand
CGCCTGGAAGAGGAGCGTACCTCCCCGGGTGGCATCGTCATTCCCGACACCGCGGCTGAGAAGCCCATTCAGGGAAAGATCGTCGCGGTCGGAAACGGCAAGATTCTTGAAAACGGCCAAGTTCGCGGCCACGATGTGAAGGTCGGCGACAAGGTCCTTTTCGGCAAGTACAGCGGAACGGAAGTGAAGGTCGAGGGAGAGGAACTCCTCGTGATGAGGGAAGAAGACCTCATGGCCGTGATCGAGAGCAAGTAAGCGAGGAGCACTCACAATGGCAGCCAAAGAAGTCCGTTTCAGCGATGACGCCCGCCAACGCATGTTCAAGGGCGTCAATATTCTGGCGAACGCCGTCAAGGCGACGCTCGGCCCGAAGGGCCGCAATGCCGTGCTCGAGAAGAGCTTCGGCGCACCCACCGTCACCAAGGACGGTGTGTCGGTCGCCAAAGAGATGGAACTGAAGGACAAGTTCGAGAACATGGGCGCGCAGATGGTCAAGGAAGTCGCCTCCAACACCTCCGATGAGGCCGGCGACGGCACCACCACCGCAACGGTGCTCGCCCAGGCGATCATCCGCGAGGGCCTGAAGGCCGTCTCCTCGGGCCGCAACCCGATGGACGTCAAGCGCGGCATCGACAAAGGCGTGGCCGCGGCGGTCGAGGAGCTGAAGAAACTCGCCAAGCCCTGCAAGGATTCCAAGGCGATCGCGCAGGTCGGCACGATTTCCGCCAACTCCGATGAGTCGATCGGCAAGACGATTGCCGATGCGATGGAGAAGGTGGGCAAGGAAGGGGTGATCACGGTTGAGGAAGGCTCGGGTCTCGACAACGAGCTCGAGGTGGTCGAGGGCATGCAGTTCGACCGCGGCTATCTTTCGCCGTACTTCATCAACAGCCAGCAGAACCAGACGGCCGAGCTCGACAAGCCGTACATCCTGCTGGTCGACAAGAAGATCTCCAATATCCGCGAGCTGCTGCCGCTGCTCGAGGGTATTGCCAAGGCCGGCCGGCCGCTGCTGGTCGTTGCCGAGGACGTCGAGGGCGAGGCGCTTGCCACCCTGGTCGTGAACAACATCCGCGGTATCCTCAAAGTAGCTGCCGTCAAGGCTCCCGGCTTCGGTGATCGTCGCAAGGCCATGCTGCAGGACATCGCCATTCTCACCGGCGGCACGGTCATCTCCGACGAGGTCGGTCTGTCGCTCGAGAAGGCGACACTGAATGACCTCGGCGAGGCCAAGAAGATCGTCGTGGAGAAGGAAAACACCACGATCATCGACGGCGCCGGCAAGCAGGCCGACATCAAGGCCCGCGTCGAGTCGATCCGTCAGCAGATCGAGGAAGCGACTTCTGACTACGACAAGGAGAAGCTGCAGGAGCGTGTCGCGAAGCTCTCCGGCGGCGTCGCCGTCATCAAAGTCGGCGCGGCCACCGAGATGGAGATGAAGGAGAAGAAGGCGCGCGTAGAGGATGCGCTGCACGCGACCCGAGCGGCCGTCGAGGAAGGCGTTGTGCCGGGCGGCGGTGTTGCCCTGGTGCGCGTGCAGAAGGCCGTCGAGAAGGTCGTGGGCACCAACGAAGACCAGCAGGTCGGCGTGCGCATTCTCGCCCGCTCGATCGAGGAGCCGCTGCGTCAGATCGTCGACAACGCGGGCGAGGACGCCGCTGTTGTGTTGAATCGCGTCAAGGAAGGCAAGGGCGCGTTTGGTTACAACGCCGCCACGGGCGATTATGGCGATATGATCGACCTCGGCATTCTCGACCCGGCCAAGGTGACGCGCCTGGCGCTGCAGAATGCGGCCTCGGTGTCGGGTCTGCTGCTGACGACGGAAGTCATGGTGGCGGAGGCGCCGAAGGACGAGGAACACAGCCA
>DAHXMK010000227.1 GCA_027365515.1 Candidatus Aminicenantota bacterium | reverse complement strand
AGAACCTTGCCGCGCGCTATCCACGGCAAGGTTCTATTTTAACCCTAAATTTTCTTCAACGCAATCCCGCACCGGAAGTGAAATTGCGTCCCGCCAAGCGCCAGCCCGGCGGACGAGCAATGGATCTAGTTCAACACAAAGCCTATCGTCTCAACCCGCCCTTGCGACCTGGCGATGTCGAGAGCCTTCACCACGGTTTCATACGTCGCCTGGTCGTCGGCGTCAACAAAGAGGATCTTGTCGGGCCTCGTGGCGTATATCGCCCCCAGCCTTTCACCGAGATCCTGCATCGTCACCGCCGAGTGGTTGATCGCCAAATTGCCGTTCCTATCAATCTGGAGGACGATGACGTTCGGCGGCGGGCCGCCCTTTTGAGGCTCGGCCTTCTGCGGCACCTGGGCGTCAAAGCCCTTCTGCAGGATCGGCGTTATGACCATGAAGATGATTATCAGCACCAGCAACACGTCAACGAGCGGCGTGATGTTGATGTCCGATTTCGGGCGAGATGCTCCAATATCCATAGACATGGGTTCGACCTTTCGCTACTTGGCCATGCTGCTGGCCGCGTTGCCCGTGACCGGCATGCCCTTTTCGTCAACGTGCTGGGCCAAAAGGCCTATCTGCTTGAAGCCGACGTCCTGGACTATCTTCAACACCCGCTTGACCTCGCCGAAGTCAATGTCCTTGTACCCCTTGAGGAAAACCCGCTTGGAGGGGCCGCGCTGGTAAGCTTCGCTCAGGTCATCCTTGAGCGCTTCAAGCGGCCGGTCCTTGTCACCATAGTAGAAATGGACGACGTTCTTGTCCTTGGTGACGGCGAGGATGATGCTTCCCTCTTTGTCGGCGTCGGACTCGCCCTGCGGGTTTCTCGCGGTGGGCAGCTCGACCGGGACGCCCTTCTGCAACATTGGCGTGACCACCATGAAGATAATCAGCAGCACGAGGCAAACGTCGCAGAACGGCGTTACGTTGATGTCGCTGACAGCACCGCCGCTGCCTACGTTCATGCTCATCTGAGCCTCCTGGGCTTGACCCTACTCTTCGCGGCCGGTGACCTTGAGGAAGTGGTCAATCAGCTCTGAAGAGGCGTTGCTCATTTCGATCGAGAAAAGGTCCGCCTTGTTCACGAAGTAGTTGAAGAACCAAACCGCCGGGATTGCGACGAAGAGGCCGAAAGCCGTCGTGACAAGAGCTTCGGCGATACCGCCGGCGACCGCGCCGATGCCGCCCGAGCCGGTGGCCTTCATTCCTTCGAAGGCGTTGATGATGCCGACGACCGTCCCGAAGAGGCCGACGAAGGGGGCGGTGGCGCCGATGGTGGCGAGGAAGTTCAGGCCGCGGCGCATCTCGGTGCTCGTCTTTACCGACGCGCGCTCGATTGCCCTCTTGGAGGCCTCGATCACGTTGTAGTTGGTGCTCTCGGTCTCGGCCTTGAACTCAAGGAGGGCCGCCTTGAAGACCTTCGCGATGTGGCTGTTCTTGTTGGTCTCGGCCAAGCGGACGCAGTCATCGAGCTTGTTGCCCTTGAGCAGGGGGCCGACCTTGCCGATGAAGGCGAGCGACTGCTTCTTCGCCGACATGAATAGGATGAAGCGGTCAATGAAGACCCAGATTGAGATGAGGGACATGATCAACAGGACAAAGACGACCGCCTTCGCCAGAACCCCCATCGATGCCCAAAGTCCGGTAAGGGATAGATCCATTGCATACTCCTTTCAGAAAGTCGAGCGCCAAGAACCTCTAATTTAGTGCAACGTGAAAACAATTCTCTGAGTCCAAAACACCTTGACAGCTTGTCCGCTCTGAGTTGTCGGCTTGCTGAACTTCCATTTACGCACTGCTTCGAGAGCCGCGTCGTTGAAGATCGGATTGTCTGATTTAAGTATGCGAGCGTTTACGACGTCACCGTTTTCGTCAACAATCAACTCGCAATAGACCGTGCCCTGCAACCCCATGGCAAGCGCCGCTGGAGGGTAGACGGGGTTAATCTGGTGCACTACCTTTAATGGAGCCGTGCTTCCCATCGGCATGATGGTTTGCGATGCTGAAGTGGCCGACCCAAGAACGCCGCCGAGCACTCCGCCCTCGACTCCGCCCTCGACTCCGCCTTCAACCCCGCCTTCGCCGGCGCCTGCGTTGGAAACGGCTGGCGGAGGAATCTTCTCCGGGATGACGGTCGGCGTCACTAGCTTGTTCGGATCCATGGGAGCCGGGGCCTCTACCTTCGGGGCCGCCACTTTGGGCGCCGGCGGCGGTGGCGGCGGCGGTGGCGGCGGTGGCGGCGGCGCGGCCGATGTGAAGAAGGAGACCATGATTGGCGGCGGCTCGATCACGTCGGCGGCGTAGATGTTGTAGATGCTGATCCCCGCGATGATGACGACGTGGATCAGCACCGCCACCGGCAGGAGCGCGATGCGCCTTGCCGACATCTTCTCTTTTTTCGTCTCTACGAGCGAATCGAACATGACTCCACCTCCACCTAGTTGGTGGACGGGGCCGCCGTAGATGGGGCGGCGGTTCCTGTCTGTTGGGCTTTCCTGGCTTCCAGCGCCTTGTCTCTCTCCTGATTGGCCATGTTTAGGTAGTCATTGGCCTGATCCAGAAGAGCTTTCTTAGCACGCCTGTCTTTCTCCGCGTCGGCGGCCCTGGTCGCCAGATCCTGCTTCTGCCTATACAGCAATCCCTTGTACAAGTGGCCCTCAAAAGACATTGGCTTTAGCGCCAAAGCCTTATCAACCGACTCAAAGCCCTTGTCAACGATCTTGGCACGGAAATCGTCCGAGTCCTGCTTGTTATACGAACGCTGCCAACAGAGCGCGGCAATAAACAGGTAGCCGCTTGGATCCTTCGGGTCCAAGTTGGCCTTCTTTTCCGAGTATTCAAGTGATTTTTCAAAATTGCCCAGCTTGCCGTACATCACGGCCAGTGTCTGCAGGATGCGGGCGTCACCCGGGTTGGACTTCAGCATCTCTTCGTAATAGCGGATGCCATCTTCAAGCCTGTCCTGGTTCATGTACAGG
>DAHXMK010000226.1 GCA_027365515.1 Candidatus Aminicenantota bacterium | reverse complement strand
GACGAATACAAGGACATCCTCGTTTCCGCCCTGGAGGCGCCCCTTAGCGAGACGGCGTTGGGGCGTCTCAACACGCTGAGAGGAATGGCGGTAAGGCACGGCCTTCCTCCGACGCTTTTCGACAC
The DNA here is from genome assembly GCA_027365515.1 of Candidatus Aminicenantota bacterium. GTDB lineage: Bacteria > Acidobacteriota > UBA4820 > UBA4820 > DSQY01 > JAEMPZ01. The sequence goes on along the minus strand of DAHXMK010000226.1, from coordinate 4,210 downwards.
GCTGGATGGGCTGCTGCCGGCCGCCGCCGCCGCGCGCGGCCAGGCGGAGGCGCCCTACCTACGCCGGGTGCGGGAGATATTGCATGGCCTCTTCGAGCCTAGGGATGGAGCCGTGCTGAAGCTTCAACCGGCCGAAGTGGCCGAACTGCTCTCGGCGAAGCAGCGCGCCCATCACAGCCACGACAACGGCTTCGAGCAGGCGCTTCTGGACACCGGCAGGAGGCTCGACGAGTACACGGCCACCACCGAGGATTTCGGGCCGTTCGAAGCCTTCTCCGAGCTGCTCACTTATCTCGACAGGCTCGATAACGCCGAGACGGTCGTCTCTCACCTCGTCTATATGGAACACGCCTCCACTTCGGAGGAAAAAGTCCGGTCGCTTTTAGGCAACCGAGAGGCGTTCGAGGCCTTGGAGAGCGGCCTCTTCCAAAGGCTGGTCGTTGACGAGGCGGTAAAGAATCCCTACGCCCTGGGTTACGGCAGGCGAAAGCTGAGCGTGCTTCTCGCCGGCTTGCAGATGGTAGAGCGAGGCGAGCAAAGCTGTTCCGAGGTCGCCGCGCGGGTGGAGCGGCTCGCTAAGGAGGAGCAGCTTCACGAACGGCTCTATGGCGGCGTACGGCGCCGCCTAAAGCAGTTCTACTTCAACCTTTCAAACCCGGCACACCTAAGGCTTTTGCAAGCCGACCTGGAGGCGGAAATCTTGAAGCAGGGCCACTGGGCCGACGGAGAGCTTCCTCCTGGCGCTTTCGACACGGCACTCGAACAGGTACAACGGGAGACGGAGTACATCAACAACATCTATCCGAAGATTCTTGGAGGCGCGGACGCGAGCTTGAGAGATCAATTCGTCGCGGAATCCCACCTCGACCTGTACAGAATAGAAGAGTTGGAGCGCCAATACAGACAGGCCCACGGCCTGGAGACCCAGAGCCAAGGCGGCGAAGCGTTCTCGTTCGATGATTAGCCGCGGCGGCGTCTGCTGGCGGATCAACGGGGCGGCTGGGCAGTCTCGGCCGGGGCCATTCAGTCAGTTGCCGAACAGCTTCCTGTCGAAGGTGCGGTACTGCACCGCCTCGGCGAGGTGGGCTGTCTTGATGTTCTCGCTTTCCTCGAGATCGGCGATGGTCCTGGCGACCTTGAGGATCCGGTGGTGGCCCCTAGCGGTGATTCCTAACGCCTTCAGCGCGGCTAGGAGAAATCGCTCGGCGTCGGCGGAGAGCGGGCAGTGCTCCTCCACGTTCTTTTCGTCCATGTGGGCGTTGCAGAAGACACCGTTATTGTCGAACCTTTTCCACTGTGCCCGCCTGGCGGCGGCGACGCGGCCGCGTATCGCGGCTGACGTCTCGCCGCACGGCGCTTGCCTCAGCTCATCCGGCGCGACCGAAGTAACTTCGATCTGAATATCCACCCTGTCCATCAACGGCCCGGAAATCTTCGCGAGGTACCTCGCGATCTGCTGCGGAGTGCAGCGGCAGCGCCTTCCCGGGTCGCCGTGGTAGCCGCATGGGCACGGGTTGCTGGCGCCGAGGAGGGTAAAGGCGGCCGGGTAGGTCAGCGTTTCTTTTGCCCTCGCTATGGTCACGTGCCTGTCTTCGAGGGGCTGACGCAGGCTTTCGAGGACGTCTCTCTTGAACTCGGTGAGTTCGTCCAAGAAGAGTACGCCGTTGTGGGCCAGCGAAATTTCTCCTGGAAGGACGTTGGCGCCGCCTCCCACCATCCCGGCGTAAGAAACGGTGTGGTGAGGGGCCCTGAAGGGCCTGAGCGCCACGATGCCCTCCCTCGTTCCAGCCATCTCGCCGCGGACCGAGTGGATGCGCGTCGTTTCCAGCGCCTCCTCGAATGCCATCGGCGGCAGGATCGTCGGGAACCGTTTGGCGAGCATGCTCTTGCCCGAGCCGGGAGGACCCATCATGAGGACGTTGTGTCCGCCCGCCGCGGCCACTTCAAGCGCCCTCTTTACCTGGGCCTGCCCCCTGACATCGGTAAAGCAGAGCCTGGAGGGCGGATCTTGAAGAATCTCCTCGTAGCGCCTGCGAGGATGGGGCTCGATCGCCTCGTCTCCTCGCAAAAAGCGAACGCACTGGACGAGGTCCCTCAATGGAATCACCCTGCACCCTTCGACGACGGCCGCCTCGTCAGCGTTCGCGGCCGGGCACAAGAGCGTTTTGCCGAGCTGTCTTGCCAGAAGCGCCACGGGCAAAATGCCTTTCACCGGCCGCAAGGCGCCGTTGAGCGCCAGCTCCCCGCTGAAGAGCAGGTCCAGAGGGTTCTGGGGCGAAAGCTGCGCCGTCGCCGCCATCATGGCGCAGGCTATGGCCAGGTCGTGGTGGGAGCCTTCCTTGCGGATATCGGCCGGAGCTAGGTTGACGGTGACTTGTTCGGCTGGAAACTGGTACCCGGAATTGAGGAGCGCCCCTTTGACCCGCTCCCTGCTCTCCTTGACGGCCGCGTCAGGCAGCCCGACCGTCGTGTAACAGACCATGCCGGGCTGAACGTCAACCTCGACGTCCACCAAGACCGCCTCAATCCCGCGCAGGTCCGCGGAAAAGAGGCGCGCCATCATCGCGGGATCTCCCGGTCAACTTCCAAAGGCGCGGAAGATTGCCCGCCAGACGCCGTAAAGGCTTGAAGTTCGAACCTTGATCCAGCCACGGCGGGCTGGGTCAGCAGGAGGCGGTACCGGTTGAGGCCCGGGCCTTCTGAAACGAAGGGCGGCGCGGCTGGCGAAAACCCGCTATCGGGTCCGGCCGCTTTGAAGAGATATCCGGCCAAGCCTGGCGTCTCCGAAAGGAGAAGGTCGCAGACGCCGCCCGCAAGCCGCGCCTCCTTGACCTGGAAAGGAGGATTGAGATCGGACCAGAGCGTTACCGTCACACCGAAGCCGGCGGGGCCTTCGTTGGATGGGTTCCATAAGAGAAGCCAAAGCGAATCACCGCCGCGAGGCAGGAGGATTGACGAGTGGGCTAGCGAACCGACGCCCGATGTTGGAGAAGCGCCACCCTTGCCGGCGAAGACCGAAATGATTCGCAGCTTTTCCGACCCGATTCCGCCGAGCGCCTCGCCCCTGACCGATGAAGCCCAGAAAGGAACGGAGAGGCGCCACGCGGTAAATCCTCCCGGCGGAAGGTCGTGGTCCACTACCCAGACGGCGGGGAGCGACGAGGCCTCCATCCGCAGCGCGCCAGAAACAACCGCCCTTTCCGCCACCCATGCTGCCATGCGGTTTAGAAAAGAGGGCCAATCCCCGCCGCGTCCCGCCACAGCTTCCTTGACCCTGGCGCCGTTCTTCCCCGGAGGAAGCGCCTGGGGCAGAATTGAAGCATCCGCGGCCTCCTCCATGAGGAATGCGTACCAGAGAACCGCCTCGTGGTCACCGGGAATAAGGCGTCCCGAAGCGACGGTGCGCGTCAAAGCGTCTTTCACCGGGGCGCCATCACCAAGGGCCATTACCCTCAAAGCATCACGGGCCCCTTCTTGGCCATCTGGTGGAAGCGACGCCTGGCACGCGTCCCACATCTTTTCAAAGGTGGTTTCGGGGGTGGCGCCGGGAGAATCGCCGCCGTCGGCCGGGCAAGCTTCCCCGAAAATGGCCGCCCATGCGTGCTTGAAGGCGGCGGCCGTGGCGGCGCTTTCCGCGGCGCGCGGTTGAGAAAAGGCCGGCGCGGCTCCAAAGACAAAAACCATAAATGCGGTTGCCACAACCAGGCGCGGCTTCATGAGCTGTTAATTTTGAATGGGTCCGCGCCGAAAGTCAAGCGGATGAGGCCACGAGCGCGGCCCGGGCCGCTGAAGCGGCACCGGGCCAGCTTGGCGCTACTTGGTCCAGCTCAGGTTGAAGGGTACCGTTATCTGCGTGCCGCTCTTCGCGTCGTTGTAAACCAGCTTGTAGGTGCCCCCCTTCGCGGGCGTCGAAATTGGGAAGTAAAGCAGCGCCCGGAAGAAGGTCCGGCTCGGCAATTCGACCTTGTCGTAAAGCACTCGCGTGCTTCCTGGGTCCGGGAAGAAGCTGACGGTCCATAGCGGCCGGCAATCGAGGTAGTACATCAGGGCGTATTCGTAGTAGCTTTTTTGGGCCTTTATCCTGGAATAGTCGGCGTGAACGAGGCCGCTTGAATAACCCTTCACCAGATCGTTGAATGATGGCATCGCATGGGAAACCCCGTCAGGGTCAATCAGGGTAAACGAGCCTCGATCGGCGTAAATGGTCCTG
>DAHXMK010000203.1 GCA_027365515.1 Candidatus Aminicenantota bacterium | reverse complement strand
CCTGTAGCCGGAAAGCGAATCCTCGGCCTCTCTCCGCATCGCGTCGTTCGGCTCGACGCAGAAAACGGAGGCGCCCCTTTCAAGCAGCGGCCCGGCGGAGATCCCGGTCCCGGAGCCGACGTCGGCCACCGCGTCCCCCCGTTGAAGCCCCGATATTTCCCAGAGCGCGTCCCAGAGGTCTTCGGGGTAGCCCGGCCTAGAAGCGGCGTAGTCGGCGACCCGGTTGGTGAATCTTGAAGTTGGGTTCGGCTGCTCCTCGGCCATCGCCGGAGCTATCCGTTGAGGATGCTGTCGAGCGCCTGGCGGACTTTGGCGCGCGCGCGGTGGAGGCGCATCTTGACGACGTCCTTGTTGAGGCCCAGCACCTGCGCCACCTCGTCGGTGTCGAGCCCCTCCATGTCCCTCAGCACGAGGACGGAGCGGTAGAGAGGCGGAAGGGAGTAGATCGCCTCCCGGACCTGTTTCTTCAGTTCGCCGTCCAGAAGCGCCTGGTCGGGAAGCGCGCCCCAGGCCGGCCCGCCCTTGATTTGTTCCGGGTCGGGAAGGACCTCTTCGAGAGAGACCTCCTCCTTGAGAAAGCGTGAGTGGCGGCGCTTCATAAGGCAGGCGTTGGCGGCGATGCGGTAGAGCCACGTCCGGAAAGCGTCCGGGTGGCGGAGGTCGCCGACGGACTCGAAGGTCTTCAGCATCGTCTCTTGCAGGACGTCTCTTGCATCCTCGCGGTCCTGGCACATCCTCATGCCGAAGTTCAGAAGGCGCGGGCCCAGAAGCTCCAGAAACTCGTCAAAAGCCTTGGGGTCGCGCTGTTGGAGCCGCTCCACCAGCTCTTTCGGTATGTCGGAAGTGGCGAGGCCGGTGTTCATCGCGCTAATTATACCTTACTTTCATTTCCGGTTTCCAAATATCGCGAGCCACTCGCTGATGTCGCCTCCAGGCTCCGGCTTTTCGCCGCTTGAAGGCCCGAACCTTAAAGGACGCAGACCTTCCAAAAATTCCTTCGGGGCCACGGCGCGCGCCTGGCGGTCGCGCGCCCGAAGGCCCAGCTCGCGGTCTCTCGTCACCACGACGTCCCCCTTGCGCAGCCTCTCCGCGATCACGTCGTCGGCGGAGCGGCCGCCTGAGAAAAGCAGGCGAAAGGCGCCATGGCCGTCCATTCCGCCGCCTTCTGAGAATGGCGGCCCGTCGAAGACGATGACGCACGGCCTTGGCAGGCGCAGCGAGAGAAGGCGGTTCAAGAGAAGCGGCCTCGCGTCCTCACCGCGGCCGCCGCGGCCGCCTCCGATCAGATTGTTGCCGTCAATATAACAGGTCATGTGGCCCCGGCCCCGCGCCCTTATGCTATTTCATCCGAACCAAAAGCGAAGGCCGGCCAATTCAGCCGGCGCCCCGTCTCCCCAGCAATCGTTCCTAAGACCCGGCCTTCCCGAAATTTATCCCGCCACCAGTAGCCGGTCCCTCCCTCCGCTCATTTCTTGATGGAAGCCCAAGAGACTATTCGCGGCGAAGAATCCTTCTTGAAGAAATCCGGAAGGGCCGCCAAGGCCGATTCGGCGGCGGCTCGGTTCGGGTATCGCCCCCAGAGAACGACGAAACATGAGCGGCCGTGCAGGTCGTACGGAAGGATGAAGAAGGAGCGGTCGCCTCCGGCCGCCTGGA
>DAHXMK010000200.1 GCA_027365515.1 Candidatus Aminicenantota bacterium | reverse complement strand
GCGCCGAGGAGTTTTTTCTCGGACTGCAATCGGCGAAGGCCATGCCGGTACTCGAGGAGGCGCTAGCGCTTGACGAGGCCAACGCTCCGCTTCGCGCCATCATGGGACAGATATACCTCTCGGCGGGCGAAAGAGAGAGGGCGGCCTCGTGCCTCGACGAGGCGTTGAAAGCGAAGGCGGTTCCCAAGGGCGCCAGGCTTTCGGCGGCGGTGATTTTGCTTTGGAGAAACGACATAGGCGGCGCGATCTCCCTTCTTGAAAAAGCGGCGCAGGCCGATCCCTCTGACCAGGAAGCACTCGTCCTCTTGGCCTACGCCAACGCGGCACGCGGCCGGTGGGCGCGCGTCCTCGACCTGGCCGCGAAGGCCATGGGCCTGCAAGAGAGCGCGGCGCCGCGCCACTTGAGGGTGCACGCGCTCTTGCACATGGGGCGCTCCGGAGAGGGCGAATCGGAGCTTGACGAATTGATATCGGAATACCCGGAGTGCGAACCGGCGCTTCTTCAAAAGGCGCACCTGGCCTTTTCGAGGGGATGGTGGAACAGGGCGCAGGAGACCATGGAGAGGCTCGCCCTGCTTTCGCCGGAGGCCGACTACAAGGCCCTGGCCGCCCGGTTCGAGAAGGCTTCCGGCGCCAAGAGGCGCGCGATGCGCGTCCTGCCGCTTGACCTCGCGACGCTTCTGGACCTGATGAATCCGGAAGGGGACGAGGCCAGGCTTTATCTCAGGGAGATAGAAGGAGAACTTTAGCCGGCCGGGCTTGGCGGCCATAGAGGCGTTGCGGCCGAGAGGACGCGGAGGAATTTGATGGACGAGACGATTCGTTTTGGGACGGACGGATGGCGAGGCGTCATCGCCGAGGACTTCACCTTCTCCAATCTCAGAATGGTGGCTCAGGCCGTAGCCGATCACCTCGAGGAGAAGAGCGAGAACCGTGAAGTGGCGATAGGCTACGACAGGCGCTTCTTCTCGGAGGAGTTCGCGAAGGTGGTGGCTGAGGTCCTCTGCGGCAACGGCGTGACGGTTTATTTGAGTCCGGAGCCATGCCCCACGCCTCACGTCTCCTATTTCGTGCGAAAGAACGACCTGCCGCTGGGCCTCGTAATAACGGCGAGCCACAACAACTACCGCTACAACGGATTCAAGATCAAGGAGCGCCACGGCGGCAGCGCATCGCCCGAAACGACGAGGGCGATCGAAGCCCAGCTCGGCAAGAACCCCGTGCGCTCGATGTTGCTGCGGGAGGCCAGAAACAGCGGCAAGCTGATAGAGACGCCCCTCGACGAGGGCTACGAGGCGCTGATCGAGTCGCTCGTTGACATCCAGGCGATCAGGCGCTCCCCGCTGCACGTGATCGTCGACTCGATGAACGGCGTCGGAAAGAAGCTCCTCGAACACTGGGCCAATTCGAGGACCTGCCGGGTCGAGACGCTTCGTTCCGAGCGGGACGTGCTCTTCGGCGGAAGGGCGCCCGAGCCGAAGGAGGAGTACCTCGACGTGCTCAGGGACGCCGTCCTTTACAACAAGGCGGATATCGGCCTCGCGACGGACGGAGACGGGGACCGCTCCGGGGGCGTCCATTCCGACGGCTCGCTCTTCACTCCCCTGGAGATGATCGCGCTTCTCGCCCTCTACTTGATAGAGGAGCGCAAGCAGAGCGGCATCCTGGCCTCCACGAACGCCAACACGCTCTATCTCAAGCGCATCGCCGAGTCGTTCGGCCTCGAGTACGCGAACAAGCCTGTCGGCTTCAAGTACATCGCCGAGTTGATGCAGGAGAAAGACCTGCTGATCGGAGGCGAGGAGAGCGGCGGCATAACGATCCACGGCTACCTCCCCGAGCGCGACGGCATTCTCATCAACCTGCTGATCCTCGAAATGGTCGTCAAGCGCGGCAAGACGAGCCTCGAACTTCTCAAGGAGCTTTACGCGCGCTTCGGCGAATTCCATTTCAGGCGAAAGGACTTTCCATCCCAGCCGGAGAAGGGGATGCGCCAGTCGAAGGCGCTCGCGCGAAAGCCGCCGAAGACCATTTCAAACTTGAAGGTCGAGTCGGTTGACACGCTGGACGGCACGAAGCTCTTTCTTTCCGACGGCTCATGGATTCTCTTCCGCCAGTCGGGCACCGAGCCCACGCTGAGGGTCTATTGCGAAGCTCCCTCGTTGAGCGACTGCGATTCGTTGATGAGCGCCGGGCTCAAGGCGATGGGCGAGGCCGACGGGGCTAAGTGACCAGCGGGACCGCTCGAATCGGCGGCGCGGAGAGGGCGTGACGGAATCTCGTGAAGCGTCGTTCAGGGTCTGGGGGCTCAGGCTTCCTCTCGGGCAAGGCGGCGAGGAAGAGATAAGGCGGGCGCTGGCGCGCGGCCTCGGCGTGAGGACCGAAAAGATCGGCGCCGTGACCGTTATCCGTAAATCCCTCGACGCCAGAAGCAAAGAGCGCGGCCTCTTCTGGGTCTTCACTGTTGACGTTTCCCTGGGCGGAAGACAGTCGCGCCTGCCGAAAGGGTGGAGGATCGGCCCGGTTCCCCCTG
>DAHXMK010000196.1 GCA_027365515.1 Candidatus Aminicenantota bacterium | reverse complement strand
GCCGCTCCCTTACGGCGGAAATGGTTTTCGCCACCCGCTCCTCTATCAGCCGTTCGAGCCTCTCCCTCACTTACGGCAGAGACTCGAGCCGCTCTCTCGCCGCCTGGCCGGGCATTTCCAACAGGGTTGACGGCTCGGCCGCGGTCACCGTCGCAGTTCGAGGAACATGATTCAAAAAGGCCACCTCGCCCAGGACATCCCCCTTCACCAGGACGGCAAGCTCAACGGTTTCGCCGCCTATCACCGCCCTGGCGACTAGCCGCCCGTTCGTGACGAGATAAACGGCCTCGCCAAGGTCTCCCTCGTGGAGTAGGACCTCCCCCGCGAGAAGCTCCTTCCGGCCGAAGACGTCCATCAATTCCATGACCTCATTTGGACCGAGGCCGGGAAAGGCCTCGATTAACAGCGCGGCCTCGTTTGAACTTGCTTCTCTTGCTCCTTCGGGCGACAGCGCGTCAACGGGCAGAGGCTCAAGCTCCGCCGGCTCCGGCTCGTTTTCAACGAAGGCGGCGGCGGGAACTTGCGCTTCGTTGCTGACCGCATCAGCCGAATGATCCGCTGGCGCCACCGATGGCGGCGGGGCCTCCAGGGGAGCCTGCATCGCCTCCAGGTCAAAAGAGAAGACGCCGCTTTGAGAGCTGGCCTCCTCCAAGCCGGCCAGGCGCTTGGCAAGCTGTCCGTCCGAAGGAAGGAGCTTGAGGGCCTGGCGGAAGAGCGCCGCCGCCTTTGGCCTGTCGCCAGAAGCGAGCGCCCCCTCGCCCTCCTCGCGGTATATTGCCGCGGCCTCTTCGCCCCGCCCCGCCCCTTCGTAGGCTTCCGCGAGCCGCCACCTGAGCGAAGGGTCGTTTGGCGTCCGCTTCAGCTTCGCTTCGATGAGCCTTATCGCCTTCTTGAACTCACCGGCCTGAAGCAGAGCGAGCGGATCATCCTGCGTCGTTCCCTTAGCGAAAAGCGCCATGACCGGCCTCCACGGAAATCAATATTACCCCATGGCGGAATCTTTCTCAACATGCGCCTTGCCGCCCAAATTCCAGGATTGGTACAGGGAATGGGGTTGCCCCTTGCGCCGCTTAGTGGGACAATAATTCTCAAGGGCGATGGATGAAGGAGGCCCCAGGATGAAAAAAGTGCAGTTCGCGAAGCTTCTCAGGCCGTGGATAGACCGCATCAAAGACGAGGAGTTGCGGGAGAAAGTGCTTCTGACCTTCGAGTCGGCGCTCAAGAAGAGCGGTTACTCGAAGCCGGAACAGTTCCTCAAGATGCCCTTCACTCTGCTTACAAACTGCCGCTCCATAACCTTTCTCGAACATACGCTGGCCGTCACTGCTGGCGCCGTAGGCCTTGCCCAGGCGCAGATGAGCCACTACGAGAAGCCGCCTTACGAGATAGAGATGGACAGGCTGATTGCCGGCGGCCTTCTCCACGACGTGGGCAAGATCGCCGAGATCGAGCCTTATAAAGACGGCTACAGAAAAAGCAGGAACGGCATGTGCATGCGCCATCCTATTTCTGGCGTGGCGCTGGCCTACGAGCAGGGCCTTCCGCCCGAGGTGCTCAACTGCATCGGATGCCACGCCAAGGAGGGGGAGGGGCGCCCGCAGACGGTCGAGACCGTCCTGATCCACCAGGCCGATTACGCGACGTTCGATCCGCTTGTGATGCTTGAAAAGGGAAGCTTGATAGCTTGAATTGATGGGAGGTCCTGTCATGAGCGACGCATACTATCCGCCACCGCCGCCACCGCCGCCGGTTCAGCCCTATGTCGTGGACAAGGCGAGCGGCCTGGCAATCACCGCGCTGATCTTCGGCATCTTGAGCTTCTGCTGCTGCGGCTTCATCGCCGGCGTCCCGGCGCTGGTGCTCGGCTTCATGGAAAACGGAAAGATCAACCGTGGAGCTTCCAGCGCCAAGGGAAAATGGATGGCGATCGTGGCCATAGTCCTTGGAGTCATTTCCGTCGTGATGGGCTGCTTGCAGATCATCTGGATTTTCTTCTTCGGCGGATTGCAGGTCCTTCAAGGAATGATGCAGCACTAGAAGGCGGCACTGACGCGATCCTCCCGTAGTGCCCTGGACGTACGACCAGCGACGTGCGACGGTCGCGCATTCATTCGCGCGGCCGTCCGCCGTTGCGCACGGACCGTAGACCGCAGACCGCGCAAGGATTAGCGCATCCGTCGTCCGTCGTTGGTCAATATCCTTCCTCCACCAAGCCGGCCAAGTTTTGGAAGCTCTTTGACGATCCTGTGCCGGCGGGCGAAAGGAGATGGGAATGGACAGACACGCCAACAATACAGGCCTAAGTACCGCTGCCGTGAGACGCGCATTTCTGCCATACGCCATTGCCCTGGTCCTGTGCGGCCCCTGGGGATCGCACCTGCTGGCCCAGGAGATCATCGTGGCCGGAGGGATGACGCGGGACAGCGACATCCATGACAACTCCTACGCCTGGGCCATCGAGTACCTCCAGGGATTGAGCGAGAACACGGCCTTCGGCGTGGCCTGGGTGAATGAGGGCCATTTCCCCTACCATCATCGTGACGGAAACGCCTTTCAGTACTGGGTGCGCCTCAATGGGCTGGACCGGAGACTCTCATTTGCCCTGGGTGCCGGGCCCTACCGCTATTTCGATACAACGGCGGCCAAACACGGCGGCACTTGGTCGGACACTCACGGCTGGGGCGCCATAGAGAGCGCTTCCGCTACGTGGTACTTCAAGAGCCGCTGGCTGGTCCAAGGGCGGCTGAACTGGATTCAGGCTCGGCACAGCTTCAACAGTTGGTCGGCGACGCTCGGTGTGGGTTACCAGCTCTCCCCGCCGCCTTCCCAGGGGCTGCTTCCGAGGCCGCCCCACCAGGCTGACTGGACCACGCGAAACGAGGTCTCTTTTCTGGCCGGTCAAACAATCGTGAACAGCTTCCAGTCGCCGTCGTCGGTGGCCTCGAGCTTCGAGTACCGGCGCGGAATCGGGCGCTACATGGACGCAACGCTCCAGTGGCTGAACGAGGGCGACAGCCACGTGGTCCGGCGCAACGGCGCCATCCTCGAGATCCAGGCGGTGCGCTCCTTCCTGGGTGACCACCTTGTCCTGGGCGCGGGAGGCGGGGCCTACGTCGCCATCGACAGGCGCCGCCCCGATTCATCGCGCGAGCTGGTCCCGGGCGGGACCCTCGCGGGTATCGTCACCCTGCGCGCGGCATTTCGGATCAACGGGAGGTGGGAGCTACCGGTCTCGTGGAACCGCATCGTGACCGGCTACGACAGGGACACGGACGTGTTTCTGGCGGGCCTTGGCTACCGGTTTTAGGAACCCTGTCCGCAACCGGCTAGAAGGGCGGCCTTCTTTCTCAGGAGCTGTCTTGGGGGGTGATCCAGACGGTTTCGGGGAGGGGTGAGGGCGAAGGCGGCTTTCTGACGAAGCGCTCTGGATGGGCGCGGGAATCGGGAATAGGATCAAGTTTACATTAATGCATTGTCTTGTTCTTATGAGC
>DAHXMK010000195.1 GCA_027365515.1 Candidatus Aminicenantota bacterium | reverse complement strand
AGGAGAAGGTGAAGGAGGAGGCCAAGGCGACGATCCGCTGCGTCCCCTTGGACGGCGAAAAGGAGAAAGGGCGCTGCTTCGTCTGCGGCGCGCCCAGCGAACGGCGCGTCATCTGGGCAAGAGCGTATTAATGGTGGAATGTGGTGGCTAGTGGAGTGAACATGAAAACGCCTTCGTCTCCGATATCACGTCACTCGTCCACAACCTTGCAACGCGGCTACTGCCTTCTAACATCCAATGTCAGTGTCGCCTGGCAAGCACGCATCCACGAGCGCATGAATAGCACCGTGGGGTTATAGTCCGGCCTCTCCCCCTGGGCGACCGCCTGCTGGCTTGTGCCAAGGCGTTTCGCGAGAGAAGCTTGCGTAAATCCGGCAGCCTCGCGGGCTTCCCTCAACAGGTACCCTGGCGGCGTCTCTTCCCACGATGGCAGTTTGCCCCATAGCCGCAGTGTCCGCCATTCGCCGTAGCTCCTTGGCTTTCGGCGGAGAACCGAGGGGGAAAGCTCCGGCATGGAGCCTTGCTTCTTCATGGAGCGGTTCATTCTCCAGCCCCCCTCTAATGCCCACCGTTCCAACGATTCCTTGGAAGTCCTGCCTCTGGCAAAACGGCGCAGCGAGGCTCATGCCTTTCCAACACCACTTGCTTCGGCCCTGTTCGCCAGCCGTTCAAGGCGAAGGTTCTTGGGGCGTTTGCGCCACAGCAGAAAAGCGTTTACGCCGTCAACGGCGGAACGCCAGAACGTCCAGGCCGCGAGTCTGTCCACCAGAAGGTCTTCGAAGCTTATGATCAGGACGCAATGTTTGCCTACGCGCCGCCGTCAAGATTCCTCTTCGGGTGCCGCAAGGATTCTGGCAAGAGACATCTCCGCCTCCTGTTACAATATATAACTTGTTTTACCAAGACGCAAGCCGCGCCCTTGGCTGCCAGGGCCGAGAGCTAGCCGTACTTTCTTCCATGGTTCGCTCGCGGCGCGCCAAGTCATGCGCTACAATGCTCCGGTAGGAGGGCGAATGGCCGCGGCTGGTAAAAATCACTTTTACGCCTACGTGATCGAAGGGCGGAAGGGGATCGTGAAGTCGTGGGCGGAGTGCGAGGCGAAGGTGCATGGCAGGAGCGCGCGCTACAAGGGCTTCGTGACGTTTGCTCAGGCGAAGGCGTGGCTCGCTTCGGGCGCCGAATACGAGGACAAGGCGGCGGCGAAGAGAGAGGCGGCGCTGAAGCTCCCCAAGGACGCGGTCTATTTCGACTCCGGCACCGGGCGCGGCCTTGGAACCGAGGTGGCCGTCACCGATTCGGAAGGAGTTCCCCTCCTCCACCTCGCGCTTCCTGAAAGCGACCTGACGGAGCGGGGCACGCACCTGTTGCCCGACGGGAAGACAAACAACTTCGGCGAGCTTTTCGCCTGTCTTTGCGCCATGAGGGTCGCCGGGAAGAGAGGCGCGAAGAAGGTCTGCGGCGACAGCGACCTGGTGCTCAAGTACTGGTCAAAAGGACACGTGGCGGAAAAGACAAGGGAGAAGGACGCGGCACTCGGCCTCCTGGCCCGGAAGGCTGCGGCGGAGCGAAGCCGCTTCGAGGCGATGGGAGGCCGCCTGATTCACGTCCCGGGTTCCTTGAACCCCGCCGACCTCGGCTTCCACCGCGACTAACTCAACAATGAAAAGGCTTTTGGCCGGCGGTGGTTGACAGTAAGGCGGCCTCCGGTTAGAATTACTCAAGGGCGGTGTAGCTCAGGTGGTTAGAGCAAACGGCTCATATCCGTTGTGTCCGGGGTTCAAGTCCCTGCACCGCCACCACCCACTTCTGAAGAAGTTCAGGGCCTCTCTCAAGCGGACCCCCATTGAAAAGGGCGGGCGCCTTCTTCTCGCCGTTTCCGGCGGAAAAGACTCGATGGGGATGCTGGCCCTTTTCGCGTCGGCGCTTCCCAGGCCGCCTTTGGAACTTGGGGTGATTCACGTGAACCACGCGTTGCGCGGGCGCGAAGCCGAGAGGGACGCGCGCCTCGTCAGGGAAACGGCCGGCCGGATGAAGCTACCGTTTTACGGCGTGAAGCTCCGCTCGAAGCCGAAGCCCGGCCAGAGCCTTGAGGAGTGGGCGCGGGAGAAGAGGTACGCGGCGGTGGAGAAGGCGCGACTCGAAGGAAAGTGGGACTACGCCGCGACGGCTCACACGCTCGACGACCAGGCCGAGACCGTCCTTCTGCGAATCGCCAGGGGCACGGGCATAAGCGGCCTGTCGGCCATCCATCCTCAAAGCGGCCGTGTATTGAGGCCGGTTCTCGGTTTCACAGGCGAGGAGCTGGCTCAGGCCGCGAGGCTCGCCGGCCTTGAGGTGGCCGAGGATTCGACAAACCTGGACACGAGGTTCGCGCGCAACAAGGTTAGGCGCGAGTTGATGCCCGCCCTGGAAAAAGCCTTCCCGGGATTCAAGCGCCACCTCGCGGCGCTCGCCCGCCACGCGCGTTTCGCTTCGGCGTCTCCGGCGGCGGATATTGCGCGAAGGGACGGGAAAGACGTATATTTTCCACTGGGCGAGCTTCGATCTCTGGCTGAAGGAGAGGCGCGGCGCCAGGTTCTCAACGGGCTCGCATCCGCGAGGGGCGGCGTCAGGCGCATAACGGAGCGCCACGTCGAGCCGCTTTGCGCT
>DAHXMK010000184.1 GCA_027365515.1 Candidatus Aminicenantota bacterium | reverse complement strand
CTCTTCGAGCGCTTCCTGAACCCCGAGCGCGTCTCGATGCCCGACATAGACATTGACTTCTGCATGAGGGGCCGGCAGGAGGTCATTTCCTACGTGACGCAGGTGTACGGCCGCCCGAACGTCGCCCAGATCATCACCTTCGGCGAAATGAAGGCGAGGCTCGACATTCGCGACGTAGGGCGCGCACTCGGGATGCCGCTCTCGAAGGTGGACAGGGTGGCGAAAATGGTGCCCAACGACCCCGGCTCTGCCGTGACCATAGACGGGGCGTTGAAGCTCTCCGGCCAGTTGAAACAGATGTACGACTCGGACGCCGAGGTGAAGGAAGTGCTCGACGTGCCAAAGAGCCTCGAAGGGCTGACGCGCCACGCCTCGACGCACGCGGCGGGAGTGGTCATCGCCCCGAAGCCGATAACGACCTTTCTCCCGCTCTACAAACAGGCGGGGGCCAAGGGCGAAATAACGACTCAGTACAGCAAAGAGGAGATAGAAGCCCTCGGCCTTCTAAAGATGGACTTCCTCGGGCTGAGAACGCTGACCATAATACACGACGCGCTGGACTTGGTGAGAAGGAGCGGCGAAACTCCTCCGGACATAGAGGCGATCCCACTCGACGACAAGTTGACGCTGGAGCTTTTCCAGCGCGGGGAGACGGACGGTGTTTTCCAATTTGAATCGAGCGGAATGAAGGACGTCCTCCGCCGTCTCAAGCCGAAGCGCTTCGAGGACCTGATCGTCCTCAACGCCCTCTACAGGCCGGGCCCGCTGGACGCCAACATGATACCGCTATACATTGCGAGAGCGCACGGCAAGGAGGAGGCTGTCTTCCCCGTGAAGGAGGCCGCCCCGGTTCTCGAAGAGACGTTGGGCGTCATCGTCTACCAGGAACAGGTCATGCTCATCGCCCACAAGATCGCCGGCTTCACGATGGGCCAGGCGGACACGCTGCGCAAGGCGATATCCAAGAAGGACGCGGCCGGAATGGAGCGCCTCAAGAGCGCCTTCCTGCAAGGCTGCGTGGATCATGGCGTAAGCAAGGAGAAAGCCCAGGATCTGTTCTCCAGCATAGAGACATTCGGCCGGTACGGCTTCAACAAGTCCCATTCGGCCGCTTACGCGCTCGTCGCTTTCCAGACCGCCTACCTCAAAGCCCATCACCCGGCCGCGTTCATGGCGGCCACGCTATCGGCGTGGGCGGAGAACACCGACGAAATTCTCAAGTACATGAACTCCTGCCGCGAGATGGGCATCGCCCTGTTGCCGCCCGACGTCAACAGGAGCGGCGTGGGTTTCGCGCTGGAGGGAAAAGCGATACGTTACGGCCTTTCGGCGATCAAGAACGTGGGCCAGGGCTCGGTGGAAGCGATACTCGAAGCGAGGGGAAGGTTGGGCAAGTTCAAGGACCTCTTTCACTTCTGTTGCGAGGTTGACAGGGTTCAGCTCAACCGGCGCGTCCTCGAAAACCTGGTCCAGGCCGGCGCCCTTGACTGCTTCGGCGTGCCAAGATGGGACCTATTCGCCTCTCTTGACCAGGCGGTCGCGCACGGAAGCCGCGTGCAGGAGGACCGCAACAGGGGACAGGCGGCGCTTTTCGGCGAAGAGGAGGAGCTTGGCCCGCCCTCCTACGGGAAGGGCGAGCGCTGGCGAGAGCCCGACCTGTACAGCCGCGAGAAAGAGAGCCTCGGCTTCTACCTGACCGGCCACCCCTTGATGGAAAAGGAGCAGATACTCAGGCGCTACACCACCCATTCCCTCAGAGAGGTCGCTTCTCTCGCCGAGTCGTCCGAAGTAACGGTCGGCGGGGTGGTGGCCAACATCAAGCAGACGAAGTCCAAGGGCAAGAGCAGCATGTACGCTGTCATCAGGCTGGAGGACATGGAGGGACACCTCGACGCGCTCTTGTACAACGATGCTTACGACAAGTACGCCGGAAAGGTGGCCAAGGACGACGTCGTCGTGGTAGTCGGGCAGGCCAGGGTTGAAGAGGACAGGGTGAGGCTGATCGCCAATTCCGTCGTCTCCCTCAACGACGCCGAGAAAGAGCTCGAACAGAAGATGAAAGGCGTGCTTCTCAAGGTTCCCGCCACACTCTGCGACGAGGAGGGACTCCTTGAGCTCGAAAAAATACTGCGCCGCCACAGGGGGCCAGTGCCGGTGGTGATGGACATAGTGAGGGAAGGCGAATCGGTGACGAGGGTGATGCTGCCTCAGAGTTGCGCCGTCAACACCGGCAAGATGCTGTTGCCGGCGCTCGAAGGCTTTCTTGGCAAGGACAGAGTGCGGTTCCTTTTTAGGGCGGCCGGCAACGGCTCGGCAGCGGAGAAGAGGCGATGAACGATCCGAGGGATTTCGAGCGTCCACTTCAGGAGCTTGAGGAACAGATTGAAAACATGAGGCTTTTCGCCGACGAGGCGAAGCGCGAAAAAGAGATGGCGGCCTTGCAGAAGAAGCTCTGCAAGCTCCGCAAGGATGTCTTCTCGAAGCTGACTCCATGGCAGATCGTCCAGTTGGCGAGGCATCCCAAGCGGCCGCACACGGCCGATTACATTGAAGCGCTTTTTCAGAACTTCACGGAAGTGCACGGCGACAGGAGGTTCGCCGACGACCCGGCCATAATCGCCGGCTTCGCGCGCTTCAACGGCAATCCAGTCTGCATCATCGGCCACCAGAAGGGGCGGGACACCAAGCAGAAAATCTACCGGAACTTCGGAATGCCGCGCCCCGAGGGGTACCGCAAGGCCCTCAGGGTGATGCAGATGGCGGAAAAGTTCGCCCTGCCGATAATCACTCTCATTGACACGCCGGGAGCATACCCCGGCATGGATGCCGAGGAGAGGGGGCAGGCCGAGGCGATTGCCACGAACCTCAAGGAGATGGCGAGGCTGAGGACCCCCGTCGTCGTGACCGTCACCGGCGAGGGAGGCAGCGGTGGAGCGCTCGCCCTTGGAATCGGAGACAGGGTGAACATGCTCGAATTCAGCATCTACTCGGTCATTTCGCCCGAGGGCTGTGCCGCAATCTTATGGAAGGACGCCGCCCGGGCCGAGGAGGCGGCGGCGGCTCTGAAGCTTACCGCTAAGGACCTCCTTGGGCTCGGCCTCGTTGACGTGGTCATTCCCGAGCCGCTTGGAGGCGCCCACGTTGATCCGCCGTCCGTCTTCAAGTCGGTGGGCGAAACGCTTGCGAGCCAGCTCGACGAGCTGTCTAAGCTGAAGCCCGAGGAGTTGTTCAACGGCAGGTACGACAAATTCCGCGCCTACGGCGCTTTCGTGGAACAGGAGCAGAAAGCTTAGGCGAAGAGCCGGCCTTGGGAGCGGCTTTCTCTGGCGGGCTTCGCGTTCTCGCCCGCCGCTTGACTTAAAATGCCGTCTGCTCTATCGTAGCCACCGGAGCGGTAAAGAATGGGAATTTACCAGATCCAGCTCGAACATCAATGGAGGCCAGCTTACGCGGCGATAGAAGGTTCCGCGGTGCGGAGCCACACTCCCTGCATCGTGCGCCACGAGAACGGCGAGTGCTTCGGGGAAGTAATCCAGGACCGGGAGGGGAGCGTCCCCTGCCTACAAGCCTTTCAGAAGCTCGCCTTCATTCGGCTCGCGACGAGGGAAGACATCGAGCGCCGCGAAAGGCAGCGCAAGCTGGAGGCCGAGGCTTTCGCCTATTGCAGGGAGCAGGCGGCGGAGTTGAAGCTCGCCATGAAGCTCGTCAGGGTCATGTTCCCATTCGACGAGCAGAAACTAGTATTCGTTTATACGGCCGAGAACAAGGTTGACTTCAGGGAGCTTGTCCGGGTGCTCGCGAGGCGCTTTCAGATCAGAGTTGAGATGCGCCAGATCGGCGTGCGCGACGAGGCGAGGATGCGCGGCGGCTTCGGCCACTGCGGCCAGCCGCTATGCTGCGCGAGGTTCCTGAGGCAGTTCGCCCCGGTGACAATCAGAATGGCCAAGGACCAGGGGCTCAGCCTTAACCCGGCCAAGATATCGGGGCTGTGCGGAAGGCTCATGTGCTGCCTGCGCTATGAGGCCCCGGCCAAGAAGCCAGAGAACCATTCCCAAGGGGACGAGTGATCTCCCCTTTACCAGGAGCAAGAGATGCCAGATCGCAAGCTCATCCGCCCAGCACTGCGTGACTACAAGGAAAAAGACCGCCACCGCGAGGCCCCCGAAAGCAGGGCGCCCGCCAGAGACACATATGCCGATTCGGCGCCGGCCGCTCCCAATCTGGTCGGGCCGAGGCGCAAACAGGTTCCGCCGGAGCAGACCAACGCCGAAAACTTTTACTACTTGAAACAGATGGGCGCGAATACGCCGGTCATCGTGGTGCTGAACGACGGCGAGGAGCTGCACGGCTGGATCGAATGGTACGACAAGGAGTGCATCAAGGTGCACTGCTTCAACGAAATGAACATGCTCGTCTACAAGCACTCGATCAAGTACATCTACAAGGAGCGGCAGTCATGACTTCCCCAAGAGTTCTAGTCACCGTGGGAGACCCGGGGGGCACCGGGCCGGAAATCGTCGCCAAGCTTCTCGAAGACAAGAAGCTTTTAAAGAGCCATGAGATCACCGTGCTTGGGCCGAGGCGCTGCGTCGCGAAGATTCCGAGCGGCGTTCAATGGGACGACGTGGACCTTGCGTCGCTGGCCTTTCATCGGAGGCCCCACCCGGACAACGGCCGCGTTACGATGCTTGAACTGGAGGAGGCTTGCCGCAGAATGCGCGAAGGC
>DAHXMK010000183.1 GCA_027365515.1 Candidatus Aminicenantota bacterium | reverse complement strand
GACCCGCTGGCTAGGCAGGAATTCGCGGCGGAGGCGGCCGGAAGGGCGGGCCTCGACCCGAACATGGTCATAAGAAGACTGGCGGAAAAGACGAGAGGCCACAAAGAGCAGGCAGAAGAAAAGGCGCCGGCCGAGCCTATAAAGATTCCCGTGAACGAGCAGATGGTAGTCAAGGGGCTCCGCCGCTACCCGAAAGAGGGGGCCGCCCTCTGCGCCCAGCTTCCGGATGAATTGCGCAATGCTCTATCGGTGGCGCCCCTTCTCGATGACCTGATCCGCGGTGCGGAGCCCGGCGATGCCGCCCGCCTCAAGATGCTCGCATTCATTGACAACTCTTGCCACGAGGCGCCGTCGCTGGAAGCTTTCCGCTCGGCCATAAAGAGCCTTCTGGCGGAACACTTATTGGAGAAGCAGAGGCGCATCCGCCGCCAGATCGAAGACGCCGGACAGAGGCAGGATGCGCGCCTTGTAGAAGTCTTGAACCGCGAAATGATGGCTGTTGTAGAAGAAGTACGGGGGCTCCATGGAAGAACGGCTTGACGAGTTTCTAGAGATTGTCGCGTATGCCCGCAAGAAGGGCTTTGTCAATTATGACGAGATCAACGACCTTCTCCCGTCCGATTTTCATTCCAGCGAAGGGATGGACCTTCTCTTCCAAATGCTGGACGACGAGGGGATTGACGTCCTTGAAAAAGAGCCCCCCTCCGAAGAGCCGCCGGTTTATCCGGTAATCCCGGCGCGGGGCGCGATAGCCTTCGATCCTGACCTGGAGCGAACAAACGACCCAGTGAAAATGTACCTCAGGGACATGGGCCAGACTCCTCTCTTGAACAGGGATGGCGAGGTACGGATAGCCAAAAGGATCGAGCGCGGCAAGAAGGTGATGATAAAGGCCCTCTCCCGCTCCCGCTACGCCGCGCGGCTCATTCTCGGCATCGGGGAGGAACTTAAGGAGGACGCCTCAAAGGCCGACCGGTACTTCTCGTTCTTCGAGGACGTGGACGACGAGGACGAGATCATCGAGCGGGTCAAGGCCCAGATAACGATCATCGAAAGGATCAGCGAAATTCAGGACGCCGTGGAGGACCTGAGCAGGCGGCTCGTGAAGCTAACCAGCCCGACTACGAAGCGTGCGCGCCAGTTAAGATGGGCGATCAGCCGCCTCTACGTTGAGCTCACGCAGCGGATCCGGTGCCTGGAGCTGACGACCCGGTTCATCAATGAAATGATGAACTCCTTCAAATACGCCAACCAGGAAGCCAAAGCGCTCGAAATGACGATGAAGAGGCTTCACAGGCGCAAGGAGAAGACTTCGTCGAAGGCCCAGCAGGCGGAAATTTCCAAGCGCATCCACGAGATCAAGGGCCGCATGAAGGAAATCGAAGCGAAGATGGGCTCCTCGATCGAGGAGGTCCAACACATCGCCTCGCTCATAAGCCGCGGCGAAATGGAAATGGAGAACGCCAAGAACGACCTGATCCGGGCCAATCTCCGGCTCGTCGTCTCGATCGCGAAGAAGTACACCAACCGCGGCCTCCAATTTCTCGACCTCATCCAGGAGGGGAACATCGGCCTCATGAAGGCGGTCGAAAAATTCGAATACCGCCGCGGGTACAAATTCTCGACTTACGCCACCTGGTGGATACGGCAGGCGATCACGCGGGCAATCGCCGACCAGGCCCGCACGATAAGAATCCCGGTCCACATGATCGAAACGATAAACAAGCTTTTCAAGACGATGCGCACGCTCGTTCAGGAGATAGGTCGGGAACCTACGCCGGAGGAAGTGGCCGAGAGAATGGGGATCACGGTTCCAAAGGTGCGCAAGATACTCAAGATCGCCCAGGAGCCGATTTCTCTCGAAACGCCTATAGGCGAGGAAGAGGACAGCCACCTTGGCGACTTCATCGAGGACCAGGAAAAGCCGTCGCCGATGGAGCACGTAATCAGCGAGGACAGAAAGGAACACATCAACGAGCTCTTGCGCCAACTGCCAGAGCGGGAATCCAAGGTGATCCAAATGAGGTTCGGGCTCGGTTACGATGCGGAGCATACGCTTGAGGAAGTCGGTAAGGCGTTCGCCGTAACCCGCGAGCGCATTCGCCAGATCGAAGCCAAGGCGTTGAGAAAACTTCCCTCCAGGAGCCGCCACTTGAAGGCGTTTCTGGAAGGCACGCGATAGAAGGCATAGAAAAGGGAGGAATCATGAGCGCGAAGAAAGTGGCAACATGGGGAATCGTGGCCGCGCTGGCCGGCTTCATGGCCGTCGCCGCGCAGGCGCAACTCATAAAAGGTTTCGATATAGAAGTGATTGCCCCGGACGGAAGCCCGCTAAAGGGGGCCAGCGCGTCGTTGGTGGATCTTTCCAGTGAATTGAACCACTACGAAGGAAAAACGGATGACCACGGCGAGTTCATGGGGACCGGCATCAATTATTCCACCAAGGGTTACAAATTTTCGGTGGATTATAACGGCGCGAAAGTGGTGCGGTACATCATGCCTGGCGACCAGGATCTCAAGGCGGACGACTCTGGCCAGCGAAAAATCATGCTTACCGAGATCAACTTCATCAAGCTCGATCTTCGTAAAGCATCTTCTTTTCAGGGTGTCGCAAAGGATGCATCGGGCAAGCCCATTCCAGGCGCCAAGATAACGGCAATCGATATAGACGACGAAACCAAGAGCTTTTCTGCTAACACGAATGGGAAGGGCGAGTATGAAATAAAGAACTTGCCGTTTTCCGGCAAAGGCTACAAGCTCACGCTGGAGCAGCAGGGACAGCCTCCTTACGTGCAGATGATCACCATTTCCCAGCTCGGCGCCCTCCGAATTGATTTCGACTTGTCGAAGAAACAGGAATCGGCTCCAGTGCCACAGGGGCCGACGTCGGCCCAAGAAGCTCGCGATCTTTACAACCTTGGTGACTACGAAGGTTCTCTTG
Organism: Candidatus Aminicenantota bacterium; assembly: GCA_027365515.1. Taxonomy (GTDB): domain Bacteria; phylum Acidobacteriota; class UBA4820; order UBA4820; family DSQY01; genus JAEMPZ01. The sequence goes on along the minus strand of DAHXMK010000183.1, from coordinate 1,439 downwards.
GAAAGGCGGACGAGGCGCTTAAGACCAGCGATGACGCGACGAGAAAGCCCGTCCTTCTGATCAAGGCGCAGTGTTTGGATAAACTGGGGCGGTCGGCCGACGCTTTGGCGGCGTTTGAAGAGTTCAACAAGGCTTATCCGGGAGACAAGGAAGTGGTCGGCGTCATGGCCCGCGTGGCGTCAGATGCGGGTGATTCCAAAAAGGCGGATGAGTACAAAAAACAGTACGTCGCGCTTGGCGGCAAAGTGACCGCCGAGAATTACAACAAGGGCGTGGAAGCGTTTAATGCCGGAAACATGAAGGATGCAGTTAAGTACTTTGAGCTTGCCATCAAGGACAACCCAGAGGACGCAGATGCAATAAGACAGTTAGGCACCGCGTATGGTGCGACAAAGCAGTTTGGTAAGGCAGTGCCTTTGCTTGAGCACTATTTAACGCTCAAGCCTGACGCAAGTGATGCTGGAACTGTTAAGGGCATTCTCGAGTATTGCAAGTCGCAGCTGCCGGCGACCAGCAAGTAATCTGTAGCTTGCACAGAAGAGCGAGCGGGAACGGGCTTATCGCGACGACTGCATCCAATAGGTTGGCCGTAACGAGTTGTTCAACTAGGAGGGAGGGGTGGATGACTAGGAAGTCATTTCTGATGGTCGTTCTGTTCCTCTTCCCCACATTTTGGCAGGCGCTTGCAATAGCGGAAGACGCTAAGTCGGATTTTCGTAAAACCAAATGGGGGATGACTGAGGCTGCGGTTAAGGCAACTGAATCATCTGCGCCCACTAAAGAGCAAGCAAAAGGGTCGAAGCAGATAGTAGTATACAAAGATACGGTCTCAGGACTTCCATGCTATGTGGTCTATATCTTCCTAAACGACAAGTTGGTAAGAACGAAGTACATCGCAACTGTTGAGCACACAAACAAGGCGGCCTGCCTTTCTGACTTCGAAGTCCTTGCGTCTGCGCTCCGCGAAAAATATGGCAATCCGAAAAGTGACGATTCGTTTTGGAGCAACGACCTGTACAAGGAAAACCCTGATGAATGGGGTATGGCTGTTGCGGTAGGGCATCTAAGCAAATACGCAACTTGGGAAACTGATACCACGAAGATAGTCTTGGCTCTGAGGGGCGATAACTTCGAAATCGATCTCGAGATTGAGTACGCATCAAGGGAGCTAGCGCCATTGGAAGACAAAGCCGACAAGGCCGAAGAACAACGGAAGCTTTAGGGTGAAGGTGGCCTGTTGCGTCAGCCCGATAAGCGCTAAGCCAGAGAAGTGCGGAGGAAGATAACTAACCTTAAAGTGCCCCCGAGGTCGCCGGGGGCACCGTTTTTTTCGGAGCGCCTCTTGTCTGCACCGAAAACGGAAAAATGGAGGCTCCCCTCGCGGGGAATGTCGGCGCGAGAGCTAGGCTTCTTCCTGTCCGTGGTGGCCAGTTGGAAAG
>DAHXMK010000182.1 GCA_027365515.1 Candidatus Aminicenantota bacterium | reverse complement strand
GATGGGCGGTGAGCGTCAAATCGGCCCCCGCTTCGGCAAAAAGGCGGGCAATAGCGCGGCCAATCCCCCCGTTGGCGCCGGTGACCAGGTACCAGTAGAAATTGCCCGTTACGGAGGAGGGGTCGTCGTTCACCGTGCAGGAGGTGCTCGATCCGGTGTACTTGGTGCACGAGTCGGTGTTTGAGTTCATGAGGTTGGGCAGGTCGGCCTGCACTCCCCTGTAAACGTTATAGCCCGTCGCTCCGGCGGCGGCCGGCCATCCCAGCGTCGTCTTGCCCGTCCAGCTTTGGGCCGTTGATACGATGTCGCCCGGGGCCACCTCGCCGGGCGGCGAGAGCGTGCAGCCGCCAGCGATGCCCGCGTAAGTTACCGAGATGTCGTCCAGGTAGAAGCCCTCGTACTCGGCGCCTGGGTCGCTGGACAAGCGCCACCTGAGCTGAATGTTGTGGCCGGCGTAAGCGGCCAGATTGGCGGTGTGGCTCGTCCAGGACGACAGCGCGGCGTTGCCCGAAGGGCCGGTGAAGCACTTGACGGTCGAGGCGAAGGAGCAGGCGTTCGCCGGCGGGCTGCCGGTCTGCGCGAAAGTGCTGGGGTAGTCCGGCGTTATCGCGAGCTGGGTCCACGCGCCGCCGTTGTCGGATATCTCGACCACCACTCCGTCCCACTGGTACTCGAGGTTGAACCTTTCCCAGAAGGTGAGCGCCGGGCTTTGTCCGGCCTGAAGAGGAATCACCGGGGTCGTCGCCGAGGCGCACTGCATCGGCGGATAGGTGGCGCCATCGGGGCCGGAGTGGTAACAGAACGAGCCGCCCGGCGTGTGGTTCTGCTGGTTCGTCACGCGCCATGGCGAATCGAGCGTCAGAAAAGCCTGGCTGTTGTCGCCGCCAGCGTCGCTCCAGGTGCCGTTGTAGCTGGTGCTTGCGGTCGGCGTCGCCGAAATCATCGTCGTGTTCTTGTCCTCGTTGCCGCCGTTGGCCGGGCCTCCGTTCTGCGTCGTGCCGTCCTCGGCCCTGACGACGTAGTAGTAAGTCACGTTGGGCGTGACGGCGGTATCCCTGTAAGATGTTCCAGCGGTTCCCGTGGCAATGCGCGAAGCGGCGCCTATAGTGAAGTATGGGGTCACGCCCCGATAGACGTTATAGGTGACGCTGTTGGCGAGCGGACAGTTCGAGGAGCCAGCGGCCCAGGAGAGAAGCACGTCGCACGCCTGGGTTGACGTGTCATTGAGCGCGGTGACGAGCCCGCCGAACGTCGGATAGAGCGAGCAGTTGCCGGTATAGGTGGCCGTGGCGCACGGCGAGAGCGGGCCTTCGGAGCAGTTGTCAACGGCGCGCACCTTGTATGCGTAAGCGAACCCGCCCTGGACCAGAGTGTCGGTGTAGGTGGTGCCCGTGGTTTTCCCGATATACCAATAGTCACCCGCCGCGGCGGAACAATTTCCGGCGACCCTGTAAATCTGGTAACCGGCGGCGCCGGAAACGGCCGGCCAGCGAAGGTCAATGCCTGTGCTCGGGGTGTCCGTGGCCGTAAGACTCGCGGGAGCGGTCAAGCTATTCGTGCAGTCCCCGTAGGTAGCCACGAGCGCAAAGCCCTGGCGGGTGGAGTAAGGCTCGGCCGGAGTTCCAGGGACGGAGGCCCCCTT
>DAHXMK010000349.1 GCA_027365515.1 Candidatus Aminicenantota bacterium | reverse complement strand
GGCCTCCTGTGCCTTCATAAGCTGCGCCTTCAGATCTTCGATTGGGTCCGGCGAGTTCTGCGCGAGAGACGGAAGAGCGGTTATGGCTAAGAGGGCCGCCATCAGCGCGGCTAGAGGCAGGTCGAGACGATTCATCTTGTTATCCCCTCTCCGTGAAGCCTCGCGCTTCACGGTACATTGATGACCCTTATGGGGATGGAGTGTCAAGCCGAGCCTATCCACAACCTCCTGGTTAGGGTTAAATGCCCCATTTTGCCCAAGATGTCTGGCCAACGATTGAAAGCCTCTCAGCCTTGCGGGTGCTACAATAGAAGTGGGGCAGGGAGAGCGCCATGACGAGGAGCCCAGGGCCAAGAAACGAGCCTCAGGCGGCCAAGCCACTTATTAAAACAGGGTGGCCGCTCCTCTTTGCCGGCCCGGCCTCCTTAATGGCCTTTGCTTTCGGTGTATGGCTCCTAGCTCCAGTTCAGGGTTTGACGCTCCTGGCTCTGCTGTCGGGTTCATTCTTACTCTTCGCGGCGCTCGCATGGTGGCCGTGGGCCGCCTCATGCCGCCGCATCATCAAGCTGGAGCAGGAGCGCGACGCCACCTGCGAGGAGCTTCTGCGCACGTCGAGAACGGCGGGCTTGGGCGAGCTTGCCTCGGCCATTGCGCACGACATCAACAACCCCCTGGCGATCATGCACGAAGAGGCCGGGTGGATTCAGGACCTTCTGCAAAGGCCCGATGCCGGCGGGAAGGCGTCGCTTGAGGAGATCGCCAATTCGGCGTCGCAGATCGAGGCACAGATTCGGCGTTCCCGCGAGATAACCAGGCGCATTCTGGACTGGACGCGCGACGGCGGCCGTGGAGCCGAAGTTGCCGACTTCAACGCTCTCTTGAACAAGACGCTCTATCTCATGGAAGGCGAGCTGCAATCGAGCGGCGTGAGAGTCGCGAAACATTTCGCGGCCAAGCTTCCGCTCGTAAAAGGCCAGGCGAGCGAATGGCAGCAGGTCTTTCTCAACCTGATCAAGAACGCCCTGGACGCAATGCGGCCGGTTGGCGGAGGGCTTCTGACGCTCTCGACCTCGGAAAGCGGCGGCGAAGTCCGGGCCGTCGTCGGCGATACCGGGCCTGGCATCCCGCCAGAGGATGCGGAGCGCATCTTTGAACCTTTCTTCACCACGAAGGCGGCCGGCGAGGGAACCGGGCTGGGCCTGCCCGTAAGCCGGTGGATAGCGAGAAAACAGGGCGGCTCCATCGGCGTGGAAAGCAGGCCTGGCCATGGCGCGCTGTTCATGGTCACCGCCAAGGCGGCAAAAGAGACCACACCAGACGCAGGAGATGGAAATGGCTAGGCTTATACGCCTTCTGATCGTTGACGACGAGGAGCGCTTCGTGGAGACGCTGTCGAAGCGGCTCGCCTCCAGAGGGCTCTACGTCGAGGGAGCGAACGGTGGAGAGTCCGCGCTCGCGCTCTTCAATTCCAAGCCTTTTGACGTGGTCCTTCTGGACTTGAGAATGCCTGGGATGGATGGGCTTGAGACGCTCCGCGAGATCAAGCGGACTCAACCGCTCTTGCAGGTGGTCATGCTGAGCGGCAATGCCTCCATCAACGCGGCGGTTGAAGGAATGCGCCTTGGCGCCTCCGACTACCTGCTGAAACCCGCGGACATCGAGGATGTCATGGCGAAGGTCGAGGAGGCTTTTGAAAAGAAGCGCCTGAAGGAAAAGGAGCTGCACGGCAAGGGCCAATAGCCGGTTTGGCGCCCCCGCCGCCGTGAACCATCATGAGGCTTGGAAGGCTCGTCGGCCGGTTCTTCGGGTTTGGCCAGTGGCGCCCGGTGGAGGCGCGCCAGGACCCTCGAGCCGCGCTCCATCTCAGATATCTCAACTTCAAGGAATTGACCACCTCGAACGACGAGATCCTCGAAGTCGTCGCGGACCTTGAACAGAAGCTCCACTCGGACTCTTTCTTCGGCATGGGCTACGTCCGCTCAAGGAGCCTTACGGCGGCGACCCACGCCTTCAGGATGATCCAAAACCTCAACGCCCTCTCAAACCGACGCTACCCGGAGCTACTGTTGGTTTTCGGGGAGATCCAAAGAGCGCTGGAGAAAAAGCTGGACCGGGGCCAATCAAAGCTTGGCGGGCCTTTCACCTGCCCTCTGGGCGAGGCGAGCCTCAAGCTCATGGAGGCCGTCGGAGGCAAGAGCGCCAACCTGGGCGAGCTCAGGAACGGGGCGATGCTGCCGGTTCCCGAAGGCTTCGCGATAACCACGGCGGCCTACCACGAGTTTCTGGAAGCGGGCCAGCTCGGCGACGA
>DAHXMK010000176.1 GCA_027365515.1 Candidatus Aminicenantota bacterium | reverse complement strand
GAAGAGCTTCGTAAGAAGGCGACGGATGACCTGGAGGCCTTCTGGGCCGAGAGGGCCGAACGTTTCGAATGGGCGAAAAAGTGGACGAAGGTCCTCGATTCCTCCAGGAAGCCTTTCTTCAAGTGGTTCGCTGGCGGCAAGACGAACATCGTCCACAACGCCGTGGACCGCCACATCAAGACGTGGCGCAGAAACAAGCTCGCCCTGATATGGGAGGGCGAGGACGGGCAGGTGACCACCTACTCCTATCACGCCCTTCACCGGGAGGTCTGCAAGTTCGCGATCATCCTGAAGAGCATGGGCGTGAGGAAGGGCGACCGCGTAACCATATACATGCCCAGGATACCAGAGACCGTCTTCGCCATGCTGGCGACGGCCAAGATAGGGGCCATCCACAGCGTTGTTTATGGCGGCTTCTCGGTCGAGGCGCTTCACTCGCGAATCGAGGACAGCGAATCGCGGGTGGTCATCACGGCGGACGGCGGCTACATGAACGGAAAGACCGTCGAGCTGAAGAAGATCGTGGACGAGGCTTTGAAGCGCTGCGGCCATCCCGAGCACGTCATAGTGGTCAAGCGTCTTGGGCTCAACGTCGCGATGGAGCCGGGCCGGGACTACTGGTATCACGACCTCATGGCGCTGCCGTTGGGGAAGAACTGGCAGAACGCCTGCGAGACGGAGGTGATGGACTCGTCTGACCCTCTATTCATCCTCTACACGAGCGGCACGACCGGCAAGCCGAAGGCGGTCGTCCACACGCACGGAGGCTACATGGTCGGCGTCGCCTCCACCCTGCACGACGTCTTCGACCTCAAGGAGGAGGACCGCTTCTGGTGCACGGCCGACCCGGGCTGGATCACCGGCCACTCCTACATCGTTTACGGGCCGCTCCTTCTGGGAGCGACTTCGTTTCTCTATGAAGGGGCGCCCACCTTCCCGTACCCGGACCGGTGGTGGTCCATGGCGTCGAGATTCGGCATCACGGTGTTGTACACAACGCCGACGGCCATACGCGGGCTGATGCGCTTTGGCGAAGCGTGGCCGCACAGGCACGACCTGAGCAGCCTGAGGCTTCTTGGCACGGTTGGAGAGCCGATCAATCCGGAGGCGTGGAAGTGGTACCACCGCGTGATCGGCAAGGAGCGGTGCCCGATCATGGACACGTGGTGGCAGACCGAGACCGGCGGCTTCGTCATTACGCCGATGCCGGCGATGCCACTCAAGCCCGGCTCCGCCGCGCTCCCTTACCCCGGCCTCGAAGTGGACGTGGTGGGCGACGACGGCAAGCCGGTCAAGACGGGCGAGGAAGGATACCTCGTCCTGAAGAAGCCGTGGCCTTCAATGCTGGCAGGCCTTTATAAAGATCCGGACAGGTACGTCGCGCAGTACTGGTCGCGCTTCAAAGGGGTTTACTTCACCGGGGACTCGGCGAGGCGCGACGAGGACGGCTACTTCTGGGTCATCGGCAGGGTTGACGACGTGATCAAAGTCTCCGGCTACCGCCTGGGCACGGCGGAGATTGAATCGGCCCTCGTTAGCCATCCCGCGGTAGCCGAGGCCGCGGCAATCGGGCTTCCACACGAGATAAAGGGGCAGGCCATCCACGCCTTCGTGATCCTGAGGGCCGGGAACGAGCCGTCCGACGCGCTCAGGGAGGAGCTGAGGCAGCACGTGGCTCACGAGCTCGGCCCCATAGCGAAGCCCGAGGAGATAGCCTTCGCGCCGTCGCTTCCCAAGACGCGCAGCGGGAAGATCATGCGCCGCGTTCTGAAGGCACGGGCGCTCGGAATGCCCGAAGGAGACGTGAGCACTTTGGAGGAGTGACGCGGCGCAGTTTATAAGTTGGTGAGTTTATGGGTTGATAAGAGCAGGGCGAGCGCGCCTGCGTCATCCTCCTCATAAACTCATCCTCTTATCAACTAAGAGAGGGCCTCCTCGGCGAGCCTGGCCACGAATGGGCCGATTGCCGGTGATGATGTAAGGCCCGGCGATTCGATGCCTATAAGATTGATGAGGCCTTGAAGGCACCTGTCCACCTCGTGGCGGATGACGAAATCCCTCGTGGGTTCCCCGGGGCCGTAGCGCTTCGCTTGAAAACCGCACATATCGGGAGCGATATCCTCGATCGAAAGGCTTGGCAGGAACTGCTTGCACGCGCCGAAGATCGTTCCTCGAAGGTTTTCATCCACCGAGTACTCGAGCGTATCCGACCAGGTATCGTATGGGCCCAGGCGCATTCCGCCCCACAAGTCCGGGCAAGTGTGCACGCCCACCGTGTGGTCGAGCGGCGGGACCGGATAGATGAGCATCGCGGGCAGTTTGTCGAGGCCGCGCATGACGCGGAAGTAGCTTCCCTTCCTGTAATGAATTTGGTAATGGAGCGCCTCGGCGCCGAGCCCGGCCATCGCGGCGACCTCGCCCGCGCCGAGGCCAGCGCAGTTTATGACTACCCTCGCGCCGATGGCCGATTCATCCCCGTTGTCTTGCTTGGCTCTGACGACGAATCCGCTTCGGACCTTTTCGAGCACGGCGACGGCGTGGCGGTAGACGATCTGCGCGCCGCCCGCCAGCGCCTTGTTGGCGAAATGTTTCATCAGACCGTGGGAATCAACCACCCCGGATGACGGGCAGTACAAGGCGGCGAGAGCCTTCGCTTTCGGTTCGAGGCGGGCGATCTCCTCCGGGTCCACGATCCGCACGCCCTTCGCGCCGTTGCCCCGCGCGGTTTTGAGAAGTCCCGGAAGGCGCGACGCCTCTTCCTCCGTCACGGCGACGATCAGCTTGCCGCAGTTCTGATGGGCGATCGAATGCTTCGCGCAGAGGGCGTACATCCGCTCATTGCCCTCGATGCAGAGCTTTCCCTTCAGCGAATCCGGCGGATAGTAGATGGAGGCGTGGATCACCTCGCTGTTCCGGCTTGAGGACTCCTGGCCGAAGGAGCCGTGGCGCTCAAGAAGAACCACGCTCCGCCCGCCATCTGCGACGCTGGCCGCCACCGAGAGTCCGACGACGCCCGCTCCGATTATCACCACGTCAACGTTGTCCATGGCTCACCTGGATGAAAAAGGGGCGGAGAAAACAGCGTGGCGAAGAGGGTTCATCGCTTCTTCTTTTTCCGCGCCACCCACCCCTCGACGTTTTTCTGCGGGACGCGCGAGATGGCTAGGGCTCCGGGCGGAACCTCCTTGGTCACGGTGGTCCCGGCGCCGACGTAGGCTCCGTCGCCGACCTTGACAGGCGCGACAAGCTGCGTGTCGCTGCCGATGAAGACCCCCTCGCCGAGTCCGGTCGGGTGCTTGTGGACGCCGTCGTAGTTGCAAGTGATCGTTCCGGCGCCGATGTTTGACCCGGCGCCGATCGTCGCGTCGCCAAGGTAGGAGAGATGGTTCGCCTTGACTCCTTTGCCGAGCGCAGTCTTTTTCGTCTCGACGAAATTTCCGAGGTGGACCTGCTCGTCGAGCATCGTCCCCTCGCGCGTCCTTGCAAATGGGCCTATGATGCACGACGGCCCCGCCTTCGTTGGCCACGGCCGAGGCCTCGCTGGCGAACTGGCTCGCCATGCGCGCGTTCTCGGCGCTCTGGCGCACGGCGGCGGTCATCTGCTCGAGGCTCGCGGCCGTCTGCTGCAGGCTGCTGGCCTGCTGCTCGGTGCGCGCGCCGAGGTCGGTGTTGCCCTGCTCGATCTGCCCGGAGGCGGTGGCCACCGACTCGACGCCGCTGCGCACGCCGGTGACGATGTCGCGCAGGCCCTGCCATGTCGCCGATGGCGCGCAGCACCGCGCTCGCCTCGTCGCGCCCGTGCACGGCGGGCAGGGCCTCGCTGAGGTCGCCCTCGGCGATGCGGCGCGCCGCCGCCGCGGCCTCGACGAGC
>DAHXMK010000167.1 GCA_027365515.1 Candidatus Aminicenantota bacterium | reverse complement strand
CAACCGAGACGGTCATTTTTCCATTCGGCTTCAGGGAGTATCTCCGTCATCACGGACTGGAAGCGCCGGATAATCCGGCCTTTGTTCCCAAGGCGCAGCGCTCCCAATTGGAGAACGCCTTTGGCGCTTACGTTGAGGCGGGAGGTTTTCCGGAGGCGCAGGGCTTGGAACCGCGGGACCGGTTCAGCCTGCTTCAGAGTTACGTGGACACGGTGATATTCCGCGACGTGGTGGAACGTCATCGGGTCACGAACGTGGAGGCCTTGCGCCGGCTCGTTCGACAATTGCTGGCTTGCCCCGCGGGCGGCTTCAGCGTGCATAAATTCTCGAATGATCTGCGTTCACAAGGCGTGGCCGCGGGAAAGAATGCTTTGCACGAGATGTTGTCCTGGCTGGAGGACAGCTTCCTCATCCGTCTGGTGCCAATTGACACGCCGTCGGAACGTAAGCGCCAAGTCAACCCCCGGAAGGTGTATCCGGTGGACCCCGGATTGATTCCGGCCTTCGATCGCAGCGGGCAACCGAACACGGGTCACGCGCTGGAGACCGCGGTAATGGTCGAACTCGAGCGCCGGTCCTGTCGCGCGGCGTATGTCAAACACAAGGCCGGATACGAAGTGGATTTCCTGGCTACAGACCCCGAGGGGAAGCGGACATATATCCAAGTGTGTTCAGACGTAAGCAGAGCGGAAACACGCCAGCGTGAAATCCGTGCGCTGGCAGAGACGTTGTCGTCGCGGCCCCAGGCATCGCACCTCTTGCTCACAATGACGACGACAGATGTCTTAATTTGCCAAAAGGAAGTGCCCGCTGGAATTGCCGTGAAAACCGCTTGGGAATGGTTGTTGGAGCCTGTGAAATGATTAGCCGGTTAACCGATTCATTCTCATTGACGGCTTTATGGAAATATGGGAAGATGGGTCATGAAGACGACCGTAGAGATACCGGAGCGCCTGTTTCGCCAGGCCAAGGCCCAAGCGGCGCTGGAGGGACGAAAGCTCAAGGACCTTGTCGCCGAAGGATTGCGAGCGGCGTTGCGCGGCAAGCGTGGAGCGCCGGGAAAACCTCATCACATTAAGTTCCCGGTCCTGCCGTCGCGTGGCAGGGCGCCGCTCCCAATCCCCGATGACGCCGCCTACCGGGCTGAACTGCTTGACGACCTGACGCGCCATGAAGCTGCTCTGTGACAGCAATCTCTTCTTGGCCCTCACTCTGGACAAGCATCCACACTATAGCGATGCGGTGGCGTGGCTGGAATCTCTGCCGCACGGAGCCATCGCCTTCTTCTGTCGGGCCACTCAGCAAAGCTACCTGCGCCTTCTTACAGTCGAGCCCATGTTGAAAGCCGAGGTACGTTCGAACGAGGAAGCCTTGGCTGCCTTGGCGAAACTGCGCACCGATTCCCGCATCGGCTTTGTGCTGAACGAGCCCGAGGGTCTGGAGCCGCAGTGGTTCGCCTTGGCACGATGCGCCTCTCCGGCGCCCAAGCGGTGGATGGATGCCTACTTGGCGGCGTTCGCGGTCTCGGCGGGTATGCGCTTCGTCACCTTCGACCGTGGATTTGAGCAGTTCTCGCAGTACGGTCTGGACCTGGTGCTGCTGGGCGCGAAAAAGTCCGAGGTCTAGTGGAGCCCTCTCGTTGCCCCAATGCGCAAGGAGACTCCGCCTCCCGGTGGGATGTCAACGGCTCTGGTGAGACCACCTTGCTCTGACCTCAGAGGATAGGCGCTCATCAGCCGTGGCGCGATCAGTTCATAGAAAGGCGCAATTTGTGTGGCGGGGCGGACCTGCGTCCTCTAACCTCACCGAGATGCTTGCACCATGAATACTCCCCAGCACTTCTTCAGGGCGTTCGCGACCACGCTCCTCAGCGGTCTGCTGCTTTCAAGCGCGGCTCAGGCAGCGCCGGTCGAGCTCTTCATTGACACAGCCCATCCCGGCAACACCATCAACATGACCCGATTCGCCCTCGGCCAGGGCGGCTTGTCGCATGAACCGATGTTCGACCAGCACGTGGAAGAGGTCGCCGTGCTCCGGCCTCAGATCATCCGCTTGTTTGTCCAGGAGTATTTCAACCTCTATCCCGGTCACGGTCGTTACCACTGGACCACCCTCGACCGGAGCATCGAGAACATACTGGCCACCGGCGCCAAGCCGCTGCTCTGCCTTTGCTTCAAGCCGCGCGTGCTCTACCCGCGAATCAACCAAGACATTGTCAACCCCACCGACTATGCCGAATGGGACCGGCTTATCGAAGCGATGGTGCGCCACTGCAACGTGGAAAA
>DAHXMK010000159.1 GCA_027365515.1 Candidatus Aminicenantota bacterium | reverse complement strand
TTGTTCCTCCAAAAACATTGACGGCAAGGGAGGCAGAATGTAGCTTACGATATGGGACAGACCCTGCTCAGGGAAAACAAATAACGAACCACAACCTGGTCAATTCGAGACTAAAAGCGAGACTACCATGCGAATCGTGTTATTGGGAGCACCGGGCTCCGGGAAAGGGACACAGTCAAAACTGTTGGTCGAAAAGTACAAGATTCCCCAAATCTCCACAGGCGACCTTCTTCGGGCGGCGGTCGCCGCGGGGACCGAGCTTGGCAAGCGGGCCAAGGCGGCGATGGACAACGGGCAGCTCGTGAGCGATGAGATCGTGCTCGGAATGATCCAGGACAGGCTGAGCCAGGCCGATGCGAAAAATGGCTTCATACTGGACGGCTTTCCGCGCAACAACCCCCAAGCGCAAGCCCTCGATTCCCTCCTCGCGCGCCTCGGCCAACCTCTGCAACTTGCGCTTCTCGTCGACGTCAACCACGAGATCCTCCTGAAACGCCTGACCGGCCGGCGGACCTGTGCCGACTGCGGCCAGATGTATAACATCTACTTCCAGGCATCCAAGGTGCCGGGGCGCTGCGACAAGTGCGGCGGCTCGTTGCAAGAGAGGGCGGACGACAAGGAAGAGACGATACGCAAACGCCTCGATGTCTACGAACAGCAGACCGCCCCGTTGATCGCCTACTACAAGAGCCAAAACAAGCTGCGCAGGATTGTGGGCGAAGGCGACGTGCAGGAGATCTTTAGGAACGTCGCGAACATCATTGAGGGCCACATCCACCCCTTGGCCACCTTACGTCCGGTGGCGACACCGGCCCCGGTGGCCAAACCGAAGCCCGCGGCCGTCAAGCCGCAGCCGATCAGCGCCGCCGCGACCGGAAAGCCGGCCCTGCAAAACGCCGTGACGGAGAAGAAAGCGGCACCGAAGAAGGCCACGGCGGTAGCGGCCACGCCCAAAAAGGCCAGCGTGAAGAAGGTCGCACCGAAGAAAGCAGCGCCGAAGAAGAAGGTCGCACTGAAGAAGGTGGCGCCCAAGAAAGCGGCACCCAAAAAGAAGGCGGCCGTGAAGAAGGTCGCTCGGCAACCATGTGCGGCAAATGGTGCACGACGCCCTCGATGCGTTTGCGCGCCTCGACATGGAGGCGGCGGTGCGGGTCGCCCGCGAGGATCGTCAGGTGGACAAGGAGTACGACGGCCTCATGCGCCAGATGATCACGTGCATGATGGAGGATCCGCGGACCATTTCGCGCGTCCTGAACGTCATATGGGCGATGCGGGCACTGGAGCGGATCGGCGATCACGCCCGCAACATCTGCGAGTACGTCATCTACCTCGTCAAGGGCAAGGACGTGCGTCACACGAGCCTCGAGCAGATAGAGACCGAGATCCTCGGTCGCCCGGATTCGCGCCCCCTCTAGGGGGCCGAATGGCCCTCACGCAGCCAGCGGGCGACGGTGGCTGCGTAGTAAGTCAAGATGCCGTCGGCACCGGCCCGACGCAGGGCGATGAGCGATTCCCAGACGACCTTGCGTTCGTCGAGCCAGCCGTTCTGTGTGGCGGCCTTGAGCATCGCGTACTCACCGCTCACATGATAAGCCAGGGTCGGCACGCGAAATGCCTCTTTGATCCGATAGATTATATCCAGATAGGGAAGCCCCGGCTTCACCATGACCATGTCAGCCCCTTCAGCGAGGTCCATCCCTACCTCATGGAGGGCCTCGTCACCGTTGGCCGGGTCCATCTGGTAGGTCGACTTGTCGGCCTGTCCGAGGGCCTCGCCGGAACCCACGGCATCGCGGAACGGACCATAAAAGGCCGACGCGTATTTGGCCGCGTAGGCCAGGATCTGGGTGTGCCGGAAGCCCTCATCCTCGAGCGCCTTGCGAATGGCGCCTATCCTCCCATCCATCATATCCGAGGGGGCTACGATATCCGCGCCCGCGCGGGCGTGGCTCAAGGCTTGGCGGACGAGGACCTCCGTGGTCTCGTCATTCATGACGTAGCCGGAATCATCGATCAGGCCGTCTTGGCCGTGGATGGTGAAGGGGTCGAGGGCGACATCAGTGATGACCCCGAATTCGGGGAGCGCCGCCTTGAGGGCGCGCACGGCGGTCTGTGCCAGACCCTCCGGGTTGAAGGCCTCCTCGGCCTGCGCCGACTTCTTGCCCTTAGGCACGACCGGAAACAAGGCCACGGCCGCCAGGCCATCCGCTGACCATACACGCGCCGCCTCCACGAGGCGGTCGACGGACAAGCGCTGGATACCCGGGAGCGCCGCAATATCCTCGCTTCGGCCCTGGCCCTCTATGACGAAGGCCGGCATGATCAAGTGCGATGCCGAGAGCGAGTGTTCACGTACGAGATCCCGCGAGAAACCGAGCCTGCGGCTACGGCGCATGCGGGTGAGAGGGAAGGGGGCGCGACTGCGAGCAAATGACATGTCGCCAGATTACCGCGCTTGCGGTTTGGCGGGAAGGGGCTTGCGAATTCGCGACGAGATCGATGCCGCGCATGGCAGACGAGCCCCGGAGGACCCGCCTGCCCACTCCTCTAGCGACGGCCTTTGTTGACCTTCTTCTTCGGCGCGACCTTCTTCACCGCCGCCTTCTTTTTGGGT
>DAHXMK010000146.1 GCA_027365515.1 Candidatus Aminicenantota bacterium | reverse complement strand
TCCGCTGATTTTGGACGCCGGCGTGGGGACGGCCAGCGACGCCTGCGTCGCGATGGAGCTTGGCGCCGATGGCGTTCTAATGAATACGGGGGTGGCGGAAGCCTCAAACCCGGTGGCGATGGCCGAGGCAATGAGAAAGGCCGTCGAGGCAGGACGCCTGGCGAGGGTGTCCGGCCGCATGGCGGCGCGCAGGTACGCCTCCGCCTCCAGTCCGGTACAGGGAAAAGTGCAGTAGGTTGCGACGATGTAGCCGCGCCAGCCTACCGGCTACATCTTTTTCAGGTAGGCGCCGCTTCTCGTGTCCACCATGATGGTGTCGCCGACATTAAGGTGGAACGGCACGTTCACCACGCAACCGGTGGAACATTTCGCCGGCTTGCCGCCCGTCACGGTGTCCCCCTTGAAGCCTGGGTCGCACTCGACGATCTGAACTAGGATGAAATTCGGAAGCTCGATGCCGAGGGCTTCCTCGCCGTGGAACAGAACATTGACCTCCGTGTTGTCCGGAAGGTAGAGGGCTGAGTCGCCAACCACGTCCGGCGAGATCATCGCCTGGTCGTATGTTTGCTGGTCCATGAAATGAAAGCCGTCCGCGTCGCGATATAGGAACTGCATCTTTCGTTCCTGCGTTTCCGCCGTCTCGACCTTGTCGCCAGCTTTGTAGGTCTTCTCAAGGACCTGGCCGGTTCGCAGGCTCTTCACCTTGGCGCGAGCGAACGCGGAGCCTTTGCCCGGCTTAACGTGGTCAACGTCAACAACCACGTAGGCTTGGCCGTCAATGAGCAGTTTCGTATTCTTCCTAATGTCGTTCGTGTTGATGACGCCCATTTATCGTCTCTCCTTAGTCTCTAAGCAAGTTGAGCCATAAACACGTGGGCAAGCTTCTTTATCTCGTAGCGCGCCTTGCCCGTGGGTTGGGACGCGTCCGTGATGGCGAGGATGAAAAGCTCCGAAGAGAGGCGGAACATCAAAATGTTTTCTTCGGTTGTCCTGATGGTCATTTCCTCGAGGGCTCCGATCCCTATCTCCGACTGAAGCCTGTCAAGATTTCTCAGCACGCCGTTCAATTCCGCGCCGAGCACCTCGTGAGGAAGTTCGGAACGGACCCAGGATTCTATCTCGATGCCGTCGCTTCCCACCACGGCCGCCGCTCGAAAGCCGGGGATGGCGCCTTCGAGGCGCTGGAACACGCTGTCAAACATGCCGCTCATACCGAACCCTCCGAAGCCATCCCTCCAGAAGTTTCACCCTGCGCTGCCTCAACGCCATCCTGACATCGTCCTGGCGCACCTCCGGGATTTCAGGCGCGTCGCCGTCCATCCGCCGCATCAGGGCGCGAACTCGTTGCTTCACCTCTTCATTTTCGGGGTTCGCCAGAAGCACCCTTTGGTATATCTCGACCGCCTTCTCTGGAAAACCCTGTTTCGCGTAAAGCTCCGCCAATGTCGCGGTATTGAGAGCGGCGGCTCCTTCTTCTCTTAAAGGCTCGGCAGGCTGAAGAGCTTCCGCCGAGTGAACTGGGGCGGCTACGACACCATGAGCCGCTTCTTCTTTCTCGGCCGCGGCGAAACTCTTCTGCTCATCGAAACCGGCCTCACCGGCGACGCCGCTGGAAGGCTTTTCTTTGTCAGCCGCCTCTTCGGATGAAAGAGACTCATCCGTCATGACGGAGAGCTCCTTTCCGTCGCCCAGCGTATCCAGAAGGTCCTCGCTTCCATTCTCCATCAAAGGCTCGCTTTCGAGAGGCAGTTCAGAGACGCTCTTTGCTTCTTCCGGCAGACCAGCCGGCGGAAGCGGCTCTTTCCAGGCCGCCATCTTGATAGTGCCGGCCGGGTCAATGCTCTCTCCACCCGTTCTTTCCGTTGGGAAGCCTTGGTGGGACGGAGGAGTGACCTGCGAACTATTTGAGGCCTCAGAGGGCTTTTCTTGTTCAACCGGGACCTCATCCAGGCTGCCCGTAATCGGCGCTTCTTCGACGGCGCCAGCGGCGGCTGACTGCACTTTGGCCGTTGCACCATCAGCGGGCTGCGGCTCACTGGAAGGCGATGACAGTTCCTCGATCTTATCTGAAACACCGGGCCTGCCCGGCTCGAACAGATCAACTATCTGGTAATGCCTCAACGCCAGCGGCTTTTCCTCCAGCGCGTAATAGATGTCGCCGGCCAGATGGTTTGCCGCGACGTGGTCAGGCAGGGCCATCAAGATGCGGCCAACTGCTTCGCGAGCTTCCTGAAGCTTGCCTTTCGCGACGTATATCTGCGCGAGGAGGAGCCTTGCCTGCCACTGGTTCGGGTAGCGCGCCAACCCCTTCTGACAGAGGTCCTCGGCCTCCTGCAACCTGCCTATGCGCTGGTACTCCCGGGCTAGATCGCCGAACCGCCTTGATCCCGGATCGCGCTTAAGCTCGGCTTCAAGGGCGGCGAGGTCCACGGCCATTA
>DAHXMK010000138.1 GCA_027365515.1 Candidatus Aminicenantota bacterium | reverse complement strand
CGCCGCTCGACGGATTACCCGCTGTTAAGTGGCTCGGAGCGGCGGCGGGTGGAAGAGTGCACTCAGGAGGGACGATGGGCGGAGGCGGTAAGGAGCCTGGAATCTCTTCTTGCCTGCGCGCCGTCCGTTTTCTTCAGCCGTGCGGCGGGCAAGAACGAGGAGGAGCCTTTCCTGGCCTCGCCACTCGTGCCGGATGAAGCAGATGGTGGGCGCAAAGCCGAGCATACCCTGGACCTGTGGAGGTCGGCGCCTCCGGCGTGGCTCAGGGCCGGTTGGCTCAGAGAATCTCTCTCATCGGAACCTTGCCGCCACGAAGAGGACCGAGAGAAGGCGCCGCCGCTTGATGACAAGCGCGATTGGAGCGTGACGTCAATCGAGCGGCTCGCCGCCTGCCCCTTTTCTTTTTTCGCCGGATGCGTCGCCGGAATCGAGCCGCTCTCTCGTCCTTTCAAGGGGCTCGATCCATTGGAACGGGGAAGTTTCATCCACGCCGTCCTGCGGCGCTTCGTCCAGGCGATGAAGGAGGAGAGGCCCGCCTCCTGGCCGGAGGACTCGCGCTCCGCTATAGCGCTTCTTTCAAAGTCCGTTGAGATTGAGCTTGAAAAGAGCGGCCGCGCCGGGGAGCTTTTGTGGCAGGTCGAAAAGGAAAGACTGCTCGGGAACGACTCCTCTCCCGGCCTTCTTGGCAAATGGCTTGAAGAGGAGCGGCTGAGGGCGGTTGAGGGTTGGAGGTTCATGGCCGTCGAGGCGGAGTTCTCTTCCCTGAAAGCCGCCGGCCTTATGCTGAAGGGAAGGGTTGACCGCGTTGACGCGGGCCCGCGCGGCGAAGCCGCCGTATGGGACTACAAGAGCGGAAAGGCCCCGACGGCCGGACAACTCATCGAAGAGGGAGCCGACGTGCAGCTTCCCGCCTACCTGCTCGCATTGAAGCGGGGTCTTGTCGCCGGAATGCAATACGACGGTGGAGCGCTCCAAGGAGGCTACATCCAGCTCAGAAGCGCGGCCGAAGTCGCCGTAAAGCCGCTTGCCGAAGGCACCGGCAAGAACAGAAGCTTCATCGATTGGCAGGCGCGCCTTCCCGAGTGGGAATCGGCGCTGGCGAAGAGGCTTGAAGCTCCTCTTGGCGGAGATTATCCGGCGGAGCCCCGGCCAGCCTCCCTGCGAAAGTGGAATGGCAAAAATGGAGCGTGCGAGTTTTGCCCTTACGGCGGTCTATGCGGATACTTCGGAGCCGAGCCGGCGGACGAAAAGAGGGAGGACGAGGAATGAATCGTCCATCCGACGATAGCTTCCGGGAGGCGGCCCTCGACACCCGCAAGAGCTTCATTTGCGAGGCTCCGGCTGGTTCCGGCAAGACGGCACTATTGGTCGCGCGCTTCCTCGCCCTGCTCGCGGAAACAAAAAACCAGAAGCAGATTCTCGCGATCACTTTTACCAGAAAAGCGGCCGCCGAGATGGCCGAGCGAATAGGCGAGGCGCTCCAGAGGGCGCTCGATGGAGGCCCGGCGCCGGATGGAGCGTGGAACGAGCGGCTGCACGAACTCGCCCTGAAAGCCGCCGAAGCCCACCGAGGAGAGAAGGCCAATCTCTTGGCGCCCGGCGCCTTGCGCGTGACGACGTTCCACGGCTTCTGCGCGGAGATCATGAAAGGATGGCCTCTCGAAGCCGGCTTCCCTCCGGGAACGGCGCTGCTCGACGAACTCGAACAGAAGGCGCTCATTGAAGAGGCCGTCTCGAACTATTTCCGGGCGCTGGTTTCGGGTGGTGGCGGCGCTGAGGAGATCGGCGCTTTCAAGCGCCGCCTCGCCGCGTCCAACAACCGGCTTCAGATGCTCGGCGGCCAGATCGTGGAACTTCTCGCGAGGCGGGACAGGCTGCCGGCCTTTACCGCGATGATGGCGGAGGATTCTCCCCAAGAGACCTTGAAGCCAAGAATGGACAACCTGCTGGGACTTTTCGTTGAGCCGGCCGCATCCTATTTCAGCAACAAGATGCCGGAGTGGCGCGCTCTCAAGCTGGCGCTCGGAGATTCCGAGGCGGGTTCTTCATTGCCGGACGATCCGCCAGGCGGCGGATTGAGCGGGCTGGAAGGCTGGCGGAGAGTAGCCGGAGTTTTTCTCACGGCGGGCGGAACGCCGCGAAAGTCGTTTGGCCCGGCTTACGGCTTTCCCGCCGGATTCTCTAAACGCGATGCCGCATTCATAAAGGATCTGCCCGATGAAGTGGCGAGGGCGCTCGCTCTCTTGATGTCCTTGCCGGAAGCTGCCGATGACCCGTGCGGGGCAGCCGAGCTCTGGGATATTCTCCTGCTCGCGGCGAACGCTTTAACCTGGCTTCGGAGGGAACAGACGGCCCGGGGCACCGACTTTCTTGGCCTGGAGCTGGCGGCCTTGAAGGCCCTCGGGGAACAGGACGTTCCCGGAGAGAGCCTGGTCTTCATCCACGAGCACCTACGCCACCTCCTGGTTGACGAGGCGCAGGACCTGAACGACAGCCAGGAAAAGATTCTGAGCGCGCTGACGGAAGGATGGTCCGAGGGTGACGGCCGGACGATGTTCGTCGTCGGCGATCCGAAACAATCCATCTACCGCTTCAGGCGCGCGGAGGTCAGCATTTTCGCGGGCCTTTGCCAGCGCGGCTTGGAACGGCGAAGCGAGGAGCCTCTTCACCTTTCCCCGATGAAGCTTTCGAGGAACTTCAGGTCGCGTCCAAACCTGGTTGAGTTCGCGAACGCCCTCTTCGATCGAGTGATGAGAGATCCGAGTATCGAATACGACGAGGCTCGCTTTGAACGGTCGGAAGCCGAGCGTGGGGAGTGCCCAGAGCCGCGCCAAATTGAGGTCGCACTCTTTTCTCACCGGGATGGCCGGAACAAAGATGAGCGGTTGCCTCTTTCCGCCGAAGCGCGCCGGAACGAAGCGATGTGGGTGGCCGCCGGCGCCGCCCGCATTCTCGCCGAGCAGAGCCGAGGAGCCGATAAGACGATCGCCGTGTTGGTTCCGGCCAGAACTCATCTCGAAGCCTACGTGAGCGCCTTCGCGGAGGCCGGAATTCCGCTGAAGGTGATGGAAGGCGTTTCGATGGTTGAGCGGCCGGAGGTCAGGTCTCTCCATTCCCTTCTGGTCGCGCTTCTTAGGCCCCACGACGACATCGCCTGGGCCGAAGCACTGCGCGCCCCGTGGTGCGGAGCGTCGAATGCAGATCTGGCGAGGCTCGCCGCTCTGCCGAAGGCGGCTTGGTCAGAGCGGATTCTCTTGCAGGCGGGAAGCAGAGGCGCCGTCGGCGGCTTCGCTTCGGCCATCGCGCCGTTCGTAAACGATTTCGGCAGGGGAGACTTGAAACGCGGCCTTATGACCGCGTGGGAGGCGCTCGGTGGTCCGGCGGCTTTTGTCCGCAGGTGGGGAAGGAAAGCGGCGGCCAACGCAATGGCCTATCTCGATCTGCTGCCGGAGGCGGAAGCGGGAGAGGAGGCAATCGAAACGGTGGAGAGAAGGCTCGAAGCCGCCTACACTCCTCCCGATCCCGGAGCCGCTTTCTCGCGGGTTTCGCTGATGACGATTCACAAGGCGAAGGGGCTCGAATTCGATTTCGTCTTCGCGGCTGGGCTCGACTTCTCGCCGAAAAAGGCGCGGGAGGGCGATGGCCAGCCCTTCATAATGGCCCGCCTTCCTGGAAAGGAAAGGCTTGAAATTGCCGCCGCCGCGACGGACCGGCGTTCGGGGCAGGCGTCGCTGGGTTTCAAGTTGATTCGGGAACTGGAGTACAGAAGGAGCCTCGCAGAGCAGAAGAGGCTCATGTATGTCGCGACGACGAGAGCGCGCGAAGGGATGGCGCTGAGCGCGCTTTGGAAGCGGACGAAGAA
>DAHXMK010000134.1 GCA_027365515.1 Candidatus Aminicenantota bacterium | reverse complement strand
AACGACCTTCCTCTCCGCGGAATATTTTCACAGGCTTACGGGCAAGATCACAGCGAACGCAAGTTTATCCAATACGCCTGCGTCCGAGCCGAGAACATTCTCAGGAAGGCGAAGGAGGCAGGAATAGAGCCGCCCGATGTTTCACGTCCGGAGAGCTTCTCGGCCGCGCTCGACCTCGTCGAGCCGGAGGGGTGGGGAGTCTTGACTCTCTTCCTCAGGATGCCGAACGTCGTTCAGCAGGCGGTCTCCTCTCTCGACCTTCACCTCGTGGCCCGCCACCTTCATCAAGCCGCTCAAGCCTTCCACGCCTACTATCACGCCTTCCCGGTGATACAGGAGCCGGACGCGGCCAAGCGGGAGGCGCGGCTTCTCACCGTCGCCCTCTTCGCAAGGCTCCTGCGGTCGTCGCTGCAAGAGCTCCTGGGCATTGAAGTTCCGGAGAGAATGTAAATGGCCGACGTGGTCTGCATAGTCAACCCGGTGGCCGGCAGGGGGCGCACGATAGCGTGGCTTCCAAAGGTCGAGCGGCTTTTGGAAAAGCACGGGCTGGACTACGAGATAGTCAAGACCGAAGAGGCGGGCCAGGCTTCTTCCCTAGCGAAAAGCGCCGCGGAAAAAGGGGCGAGGGTCGTCGCGGCGATGGGGGGAGACGGCACGGTCAGCGAGGTCGCGGCCGGGCTGGTCCGCACCGACAGCGCGCTGGCGCTCATACCGACGGGGACGGGGAACGACTTCGCGAGGGCGATAGGCCTGCTGGGAAAAATCCCGCTCGCCGTGCGCACGCTGAAGGAAGGCTCCACGCGGCTGATTGACGTCGGCCGCGCCGGCCACCTGACCTTCGTCAACTCGCTGGGCGTCGGCTTCGACGGCGAGGTGACCCACCACAACCAGCGCGTCAAGAAGATAAAAGGGCTGCTCTCGTACCTCTTCGTAGTCCTGAAGCTCGTCCCGACCTACCAGAACCCGACGTTCCACCTTCAGGGGAGGGACTGGGAATTCAAGGGCAAGGGCGTGCTCGTCGAGATCGGCAACGGCCGCTTCGCCGGGGGCGGGTTCAAGCTGTGCCCCAAGGCCGACATGCGCGACGGCCTTCTCGACATCACCTTCGTGGGCGACTATGGCCTCGCGAGGCGCCTGCCGGTCCTCTCGATGGTCCTCTTCAGGCAGGTCGAGATGCTCGATGGTTGCAAGTTTTTCAAGTCGGACATCCTCAGGGTTGCCGTGAGCCGTCCTACTTACATCCACGCCGACGGTAACCTCCACCAGGTCCGCGAGCCATTCACAATCGAAGTCCTTCCAGCCGCCCTCAACGTCCTCTTCCCTAAGAACTGACCCCTGCCCGGGTTTGACAATGCGCGACGTCAGGAATAGAGTCGGCGCATGAGAGGGATTGCACGATCAGCCGCTCTTGCCTGTATCGCGCTTTTTCTTCTGCTTTCGCTCCGTGCCAATGCACAGGCTCTGGATGACACAAGTAAGGAGCGGATCGGCGCTTTGATAGCTGCTTTCAAAACCGGCGACAAACAGGTGATAGCGGAATACATTGCTTATCCATTGTGGCGGATGGCGCCCATTCCCTCAATAAAGAACAGGCAGCAGTTCATTGCGCGATACGACGAGGTGTTCGATGAGACTATAATCGGAAAGATCATTGCATCAAATATTGAAAATGACTGGAGCGTCGTTGGGTCGCATGGAATAATGTTCGCACGCGGCGAAATGTGGATAGATTTTAGCGGCAAGATAATAGGAGTCAATTTACTGACCGAAGCGGAGAAACGGGTAAGGGCGCAATTAATCGCTGACCAGCGGAGCAAGCTTCACGAGAGCGTACGTGAGTTCAGCGAGCCCCTTGAAGAGTGGATAACCAGGAAGTACCACATCAGGATTGATGATATGGGCGATCATGATTATCGCTATGCTGCTTGGTCACTCAACAAGGCGGTAGGTGACAAACCGGATATCGAACTTTTCCATGGACAGATTACTTATCAGGGAAACGGGGGAGACTGTACATATACATTTTCCAATGGCAAGTATAAATACGTCTGCTCTGTCTATGTTATGAGACAGGAGTCCGAGCCACCAGGAGAGCTAGAGGTTTACAAGCAGGGCAAGAGAATTCTCGATGATTTCGTTGTTAAGGATCTGTTGGCGCAGTAGCTGAGCATCGAACGTCCTTACGAAAACAATTATTGCAGTATGGCGATGGCGGGACTTTCTCGCCGTCATGGTCAGCTTGATTGCCATGCTTGCCATTCCACTGGTATGGCCGTCACCGGTGCAGTTGGGATTGCGTTTGCGGGCGCATAAGAAGTGTTAGGAGGTTAGAGGGTGAGAAAGTTAGATGGCACGCGTCTCGCTGCAGCGTTTGCCTCGCTCTTATCAACCCATAAAGTCCTCCACTTATAAACTAAGGCCGCCTTCGTGCATTTGTAGTGAGAATGCTTTTCTAGGTGCACTCGGAACGCAAAAAAAGGAGGGGCCTCGCGCGGCCCCTCCGGCGTTGCGGACGTTTGGCGCGATGTTTACTTGGCGGCCTGCGCCTTGAACCAGGCCGTGGGCATTGACTTCGGGCGCTCGATCGGCTCGCCCCAAGCGCGGGCGACGACGAGCTGCGAGGCCATTCCCATGGTACGGCTGACGGAGAATAGCACCGTGTAGTAGCTGAACTCCTTCATCCCGAAGTGGTAGAGGAGGCAGCCGGAAGCCGCGTCAACGTTCGGCCACGGATCCTTGATCTTCTGGACCTGCTTGAGCACCTCTGGGACGACCTTGAAGACGCGAGCGACCGTCTTGTATGTTGGGTCATCGGGGCATACCTTCGCGCCGAAGGCGTGGAAGGCGTCGAAGCGCGGGTCGGTGATCCTGAGGACGGCGTGGCCGTAACCGGGGACGACCTTTCCGGAGTTGAGGGTGTCCTGTGCATACTTCGCGAGCTGCTCTTCGGTGGGCGCGCCGCCGAACTTCTCCATCGTTTCGAGAATCCAGCCGAGGCACTCCTGGTTGGCGAGGCCGTGGAGCGGTCCAGCCAGGCCGTTGAGGCCGGCGGAGACGGAGTAGTAAGCGTCAGAGAGGGCGCTGCCCACGCAGTGGCAGGTGTGAGCCGAGACGTTGCCGCCTTCATGGTCGCTGTGCAGCGTCAGGTAAAGCCTCATAAGGTTCTTGAACTCGCCGGTCGGGTCCGGAATGCCCAGCATGTGAGCGTAGTTGCCGCCCCAGTCCAGGTTCGGGTCTGCTGGAATGCGCGGCCCCTTGTTGAAGCTCTTGCGGTAAATGTACGCGGCGATCTCTGGCATCCAGGCCATGATGTTGAGGGAGTCTTCGAGCATCGGAACCCAGTAGTCGTCCTTCTTCATCCCCTCCGTGTAATTGGCCCGGAACGCCGACTCGCGTTCGAGCGCGAGGATGGCGGTGTCGAGCTGGCACATCGGGTGAGAGTCCTTCGGCATGGCGTCGAGGACGTCGAAGGCGTACTTGGGAAGCTTCTTCGCCCTGGCCTTGAGGTCGGCCTGAAGGTCCTTGAGCTCTTCTGCGTTTGGCAGAGTGCCGACGCACAGCAGCCAGAAGATCTCTTCAGGGAGCTTGCTCGTGAGCTGCGCGATCGGAATGCCGCGGATGATAAGGCCCTTGTCCGGCGGCACTTCTGACGTGTCGCAGACCATCGCCTTCAAGCCGCGCATGCCGCCGAAAGCCGCGCCAATGGTCAGTTCACCGATCACCTTGGCGCCGTGTTCCTTCACGAACGCCTTGATGTCGTTGCGCATTTCGGGAATCTGCTTTTGAAGCACCTTCTCGAGCATTGACATGGTGAACCTCCTCTTTTCGTTTCTTTAACCAGCCGTTTTCGTTGCCCCCCGGCGGGGCGGAGCGCCGCTTTGCAAGCCGCGAGCCTCCCGCTAGGATCTCTCGTCTCTGTTGCGATGGTTGCAACAGGGGAAAGTGTAGGGCCACTTATAGGGGGTGTCAAGAGGACGCAAGCTCTTTGCGGCATGTGGGGGAAATGGCACTAAAGCCCGTCTCTGAAAGAGGGCGGGCCGCGCGCGGAGCCTGAACAGGCGGCCTCTTTTAACGCGGCGGCCAAAGGTGTAAACTCTTGACCTTATGGGGGCCATGATGGCGAGCGAGAACGAACACCAGTTGGGAGACTTCGTTAAAGGTAGGTTTCTCTTTATAGAGGAGACCTGCAAGAAAGGCGGGCGCGATCTCGATGAGGCGGTCGCTGAAATAAAGAGCGAATGCCTTCGGCTGGCGGCCTCGCCGGAAAGGCGCCAAATCATAGAGAAGAAGCTCTTCAGCGGGGCGGTTCTTCCAAGCTCCACGCTGCCGGATTGGGTGGACAAGGTGTTCCTGGAAGCGATGAGCCGTGTCTTGAGCCCGCCAGGCGCGAGCCCTATCACCAACTCGTCGAGGAATCCGTGCCTCGCCTTCGAATCGGGAAGGTTCAACGCCAAGCGCCAGGCCGCCACGGTCTTCCGGCCATTCTTCGCCGGCAAGAAGCCCGCCCAATGGGTGATGAAGGACTTTCCTATTATCTATCGCCAGTGCTACGGCCCGGAGGTGGCCAAGACGCTCACGGTCGAGGAAATAGGCCCGGGGCGATGCCGCGTCACGATGAACAACCACGGCCTCGAAAAGGCCAGCGTCCTGGATTGTTCGACGGCCGTGGGTTATCTTTACGGGGCTCTTGAAGCCACTGGAGCCAAGGAACCGCTGGTCACCCACACGACGTGCGGCCTCATCGCCGGAGGAAGAAGCGGCGGGCCGTGCGTTTTCGAGCTATCGTGGCGAGAAGAGGGCGGAGCGAAGTGAGCGGCAATCGGGGAGGGTTGTTCTCATCCCTGATGCGCACGAAACCCCTCGGCCAGCTGATGGCGGAGACGGAGGCGGAGGGCAAGCGGCTGAGGAAGACGCTCCGCGTTTGGGACCTGATAGCGATAGGCATCGGGTGCATCATCGGGGTTGGCATCTTCGTTCTTCCCGGCGTGCAGGCGGCCAAGAACGCGGGCCCGGGGATTATGCTCTCGTTCGCCATCGCCGCCGCTGCCTGCGCCTGTTCGGCTCTGTGCTACGCGGAGCTCGCGGCAATGATTCCGGTCGCGGGAAGCGCCTATACTTACGGCTACGCGACGCTGGGCGAGATTTTCGCCTGGGTCATTGGCTGGGACTTGATCCTTGAATACATGGTGGCGGCGATACTCGTCTCCACCGGCTGGTCAGCCTACTTCGTCAACTTGTTCCAAAACGCATTCGGCTTGGCGCTTCCTCCAGAGCTGACGGCTTCGCCCTGGGACAAAGCGCCGGGGTTGTTCAACCTTCCGGCCGTGGCGATAGTCCTTCTCCTCATGTTTCTGTTGGTGCGGGGAATCAAGGAGAGTTCGCGCGTCAACCTGGGGATAGTCATGGTCAAGCTGGCGGTGATCCTTTTCTTTATCGTCGCCGCTTTCGGCCACGTTGACCCTGCGAAGTGGCATCCTTTCATGCCATTTGGGTTCAGCGGCGTGATGCGGGCTGCGGCGATCGTGTTTCTCGCCTACGTCGGCTTCGATGCAGTCTCCACGACGGCCGAGGAGGCGGTCAACCCGCAGCGCGACATGCCGTTGGGGATAATGGGCTCCCTCGCCATCGCGACCGTACTCTACATGGCCGTCGCGGCCATCATGACCGGCATCGTTCCCTACCAGGAGCTCGGCGTCGCCGACCCGATCGCGCTGGTGCTGAACGTCCTCAAGATGCCGTGGGCTTCGGCTGTCATCAGCGTCGGGGCGCTCGCCGGCATAACGAGCGTCCTTCTTGTATTAATGATGGGCCAGCCGAGGATAATATTTTCGATGTCGCGCGACGGGCTGTTGCCGTCGGCATTGTCAAGGGTCCATGCCCGATTTGGCACTCCGTATCTCAGCACGCTGATGACCGGCCTGATTGTCGCCGCCGCCGCCGCATTTACGCCGATAGACGTCTCGTCGGAGCTCTGTTCCATCGGGACGCTCTTTGCCTTCATGATCGTTTGCGCTGGCGTTATCGTGCTCAGATACACTCGAAAGGATATTTCCCGGCCCTTCAAGGTGCCGCTCTTCCCGCTGCTTCCAGCCTTGGGAATAGTCCTGTGCGGCTATCTTATGGCCAGCCTGCCGGCCACCGCGTGGCTGAGGTTCATTATCTGGCTTGGGATCGGTCTGGTGATTTACGCCGCGTATGGTTTCAGCAACAACAGGCTGGCGAGAGCGAGCTAACCGGCGAAAGTGGCAAGCGGCTCGGTGGTTTTTCGCCAGAGCTTTTCGATCGCGCCGAGGTTCGAGACCGCGAGGTTGACGGCCGCCACGACGCTTCCCACCTCAAGCCGGCTTATCTTGAGCTTCTCGTTCTGAATGACGAGCCTCTGGGGATTTTCCGCCACGAGCGTGAGTGTTTTGGCGGCGAAGAAGAGGCTGTAACCCAGGAAGAGCCTTACTTCCCTCTCCTCCACCGGCATTCTAGTCATGTACCGCCATCCGCGCTCCAAGTTGTTGGTGGCCGAGCGGAGAACCGGAAGGACCGCCCGGTACACCTCTTCTCCCTTCGATTCGTCGGCGAGGTCTTTGGGCTCCAAGCCTCCGGCGGCGAGCAGCTCGCCTGGCATGAAGCACCAGCCCCTATGGAAGTCCTCGCCCATGTCTTTAATGATGTTGACCTTTTGGAGGGCGAGGCCGAAGTCCAGGGCGTCCTCCTGCAACTGGTAGAAGAGCGGCTGGCTTATCAGGCCCGAGTGGATGTAGAAGAGGTCGGTGAGAAGGTAGCCGACGGTTCCCGCGATGTAGTAACAGTAACGGTCGAGCGAGGCCATGGTGGGGATGGACTTGAGGCCGCTTTCGCCCATACGCCCGCTGTAGGCGACCATTCCCCATCCCATTTCGGAGACCCAGCGGCGAGTCGCGATGCGCGCGGGGCCGCCCTGCGACCAGAGGCAGCGCAGCACATCGGAGGAGTGGGCAACGAGTTCCGTATCGTTCGGCGAGGCGGCGTTCTTGAGAGATGCCGCTGCACTATCACGCCATGATTGGGGCGGAAGCTCGCCTGCATTCATATAGTCAATGAAAGGGAAGATGAGGTCTCCCTGCTCGCGAGGCGAAAGGCCGGGGGCATCCTCGAAAGTGTCGAGTATGCGGCAGAGGAGATAGGCGACGCAGACGGCGCCGCGAAGCGGCTCTTTCAATCCGGCTATTGCAATGGCGAAGGTGCGCGAGACGCCGGGCAGGAGCCGGTAGCAGGTCTCCCAGTCGCTCTTCAGATTCTGCGCGGTCTCGTTTTCCTTGGCCATGCGCCGCCCCACGCCATTGTCGCAAAGAGAGAGAAGAGGCGCAAGTCACTGAGACATTCTAGCCTTTGCCAAAGCTTGGGCGATGGAGTAAATTCATTGCCTGCGCTGGAGGCGGCTCCAGCCGGGCCATCATGGCGCGCAAGAGGGAGGCGGGTTCAGCAAATGTTCGGGCTGTTTCATCTGGTGGTTTTTCTGCTCTCCGCTCTTTTATGGATGCTGCAGGGTGCCTGGAACACGCGGGCCGCGGCGTGGGACATGTCCCCGCTCTCAATCGGCCTGTTGAACTTCGTTTCATACATTCTTTACGTGGCCTCGGCGCTGCTTGTCGCGCCGCGCTCCGACAAGTGGGGGGCAAAAAAGCCGATGGCCATGGGGTTAGCGCTCTTCGCGGCGGCGCTCTTGACGGGGCTTTTATGGACTTCTCCAGCGTGGCTCTTTGTCACGGCGGGCCTCTCGACCGTCTTTTACGGCTTTTTCTTCCCGTGCGCCGAGGGGCTCTTTTCTCGAATGGAGGCGATGGAAGGAGCTGATCCCGCAGGGACGACCTCGCGTTTTTCGCTATCGTACAGCGCCGGAAATATTTTCGGAATGGTTTCGGGCCCCGCGCTGATAATCGCCCACCCGGGCTGGATTTTCGCCGGAGGTACGGCGCTGTGCCTCGCGCTGTCGGCTTCAGTGGCGCTTCATTTCAGACGCCACGGCGAGAGATTGCCTGGCGCTTATGGCAAGGCTTCGCGCTCCGAGGATGCCGCCACGGCTACGAGAGCTGCGACTACAGCCCGCAGGTTGAGGGGCGCGGCAAGAGCCGGCCTTCTTGCGGCGACGCTCGCTTTCTTCGGCATGATGTTCCTCTACCCGAAGATCATGTTGTCGCAAGGCTTTTCAGCGGGAAGCGTCGGACTTTACGCCGCCTGGGGGAACATCGCGGTCTTCTTTGTTTTTCTGGTGATGGCGCGCGCAAGGTTCTGGATCGGACGCCCGGCGATAACTTCCGCTGTGAGCTCGCTGGCTCTGGCCCTCTTCGCGGCCGCTTTTGCAATGCCGTTGTCCCCATTCGTCTTCGCGCTGATACCGGCGCTTGGAGGGACCGCTTACGCCGTGGCATACACCTTCGCCATCTACTACGGTCTGCACACGCCGGATGCCGACAACGCGAAGCAGGGTGCTATTCATGAGACCCTTATAGGGCTTGGCATAGGCACCGGGCCGCTCGCAGCCGGAGCGCTTATGGGTGTTTGCGGCTCGTGGCGGGCCTTGGGGATACTTTGCGCTCTTCTCGCCGCCGCCTCATGGGCCGCCCAAGCGTTCTTGGCCAGGCGTGGTGAAGGTGAGATTTCCCAACTCAGTGACTGACTCCATTTCGCCGCCGCTCCAGGCGGAAATGCTGGCCCAATGTCCGGTCGTCTTCACTCAAATGGCCTTGACAGAAGACGTCAATTATTGTAAACTTCGATTTCGTGCTCGGGAAACGGCGGAATGCTGGCGCCCGGGAAGCTCCGGCCGGAAGGGCCAAGGGGGCTTGACAAGCGAAGAGAAACGTTTTATAATTTCTAATTGCCGCCCCGAAGGGGGCAAAGGCGACGGCTCTTTGAAAACTGGGTAGCGCAAACGGTCACAGCCTTGTACGGGACCGAAAGGTTCCAGACCGGATTCGAACGTTTTAGGACAACTCATCCAATTAACTGGAGAGTTTGATCCTGGCTCAGAACGAAC
>DAHXMK010000344.1 GCA_027365515.1 Candidatus Aminicenantota bacterium | reverse complement strand
ATAAACGTCCCTGCGGAGAGGCTCGGCGACGAGCGCCGGAGTGCTCTTCCTTGCCTCGTCAACCCTCTGCCTCGCGTAAGCGAGCCGCTGAGCCGTTGGCGGATGGCTCATGAGAAAGCGCTCCATCCTGCCCGGCTCTTTCTCTTCCAGGCTCTGAAACATCAAGAAGCTGTCAACGGCGCCCTGTGGGTTGTACCCCGCTTTCTCCATGTAAGTGATCCCGTACTCGTCGGCCTGCGCCTCGTTCGAGCGCGAGTAGCCCAGAAAAGCCAGGTTGAGCGCCAGGTTGGTCAGGTCGCCGAAGTTGCCCATGGCTCCGGGCGCGAGGATGGAGGCGAGGATCATCGTGGTCTGCGCCGCGTACGCCTTTGAAATGGCCGCCGCGCCGTGGCGCGCCGCGACGTGGGTGATCTCGTGGCCGAGCACCGAGGCGAGGTCGTCCTCGGCGTTGAGCCTGGCCAGGATCCCCCGAGTGATGTAAACATACCCGCCCGGAAGCGCGAAGGCGTTGATGACGGGAGTGTTCAGCACCTGAAAGTGGAAGATTAGCTGGCTCCGGTCGCTCTTGGCCACGAGCTTCTCGCCGACGGACGAGACGTACTCGTTGAGTCCGGGCAGGTCGTCGTAGTAGCCGTACTCCTGCTTGATCTGCATCGAGGCCTCCTCGCCGATGCGGATCTCCTTCTCCTCGCTGATCAGCATGAGCTGGCCGTGGTGGGTGACCGGGTTCGACACGCACCCGCAAAGCAGAACGAGGAGCGACAGCAAGGCCCTGCGCCGCCAAATGTTCGTTGTCGCCATTTTCGCCTCCACCATATGCCCGGCGAGTATGGGCATTCCCCTTTGATATTGTACCGCTCCTCGCCGCAAGCGCAAGCGGACATCTATCCTCGAGGCGGTTGAATGGGTGAGAACCCCTCTCTCGAACCCAACGTTTCATTTTGGGAGTAAGATGACCGGCGATGAGAGAGCCGCGATACGAGACCCCGGTTCATGCCGAGGCGCTTCGGGAGCAGCGGAGGCTCAAGGCGCTGATGGTTTCAAAGCCGCTGGCCAAGGACCTGCGCTTCGTGGCCGGGGCCGACGTCTCCTTTAACCGCTTCGGCTCGGCCTTCTGGGGGGCGATCGTGGTGTGCGACCTTCAAAACGGGATGAAGATGGAAGCTTCAGCCGTTGCGGCGATGGAGGTGACCTTCCCATATCTGCCCGGACTTCTCGCCTTTCGGGAAGTCCCCGTACTTGAGAAAGCCTGGAAGAAGCTGCCGATGAAACCGGATGTCATCCTTTGCGACGCGCACGGAACGGCGCACCCGAGGGGCTTCGGCGAGGCGGCGCACCTCGGAGTCGTTCTCGGCGTCCCGTCCGTGGGATGCGCCAAGAGTATTCTTTGCGGCTCTTTCGAACCGCCGGCCGCTGCAAAAGGATCATGGTCATACCTGGTTTTCGAGGGAAGGAACGTCGGCGCGGCGTTGAGAACGAGGGAAAACACGGCGCCCGTCTTTGTTTCTCCAGGCCACCTCTCCGACCTGCCGTCCTCCCTGTCGCTGGTCCTTGCCTGCTCGCCACGCCTGCGCATTCCGGAGCCGATCCGCCAGGCCCACGCGCTCTGCAACGAGGCCCGCCGGGAAGAAAAAGCATTCTCACCACAAAGGCACAGAGGTCACGAAGGGAAGATTGTGAGGAGTTAGGAGTGAGACGTAGCGGCCTTTGCTTGCAAAGGCCGAATGAGCATGAAGCGCGGCAGGCAGGGCCGTATTCAGAAACGAGAAATGCTAGAAAGCAAGATGTGACCCCGGGCGGTTTTCGAGTCTTGAATTTTCAATGCTTAATTTTGAATGGAGGAAGACGCGAATGTTGAATTCTAAATTTTTTAATTTTGAATCGTGGTACTACGTCTATTGAATAGAGCCTTCTGCCTCAATTTAAAATTCAACATTCATAATTTAAACCTCGCCCCGTGCCTACGCGGCGAATCCTTGTCAACTTATAAACTTGCAACGCTGGCGGCGCCGGATTTGCAGGTTACTTCCTGACGACTCCGGCGTCCGGCAGCAGGTTGGGGATGCCGTCCTCCACTGGGAAGGCGCGTTCGGCGCCGGCTCGAAAACGTCTTCCTTGCGGCCGAGCCACCTGGCGACGCGCTTGGAGTCCTCGACC
>DAHXMK010000129.1 GCA_027365515.1 Candidatus Aminicenantota bacterium | reverse complement strand
ACCGCTGCTCCTTCTGGTCGTTCCACGCCATAAAGAGCCGAACCACACGTTTGGTCGTCTTCTCCTCGCCGAGGCTCAAGTCGGAATCGCGATGGGGACCGGCACGGACGTCGCGATGAGAAGCGCTTCGGTGACTCTCGTGAAGGGCGATCTGATGGGCATCATCAGGGCGCGGCGTCTGAGCGGGGCCGCCATGAGGAACGTCAAGCAGAATCTATTTTGGGCCTTCGCCTACAACGCTCTGGGCATTCCCATAGCCGGAGGCGCGCTCTACCCTTTCATTGGGTTGCTTCTCAGTCCTATGATCGCGGCCGCCGCCATGAGCTTCAGCTCCGTCACCGTCATCGCCAACGCCCTGCGGCTGAAGCGCGTCAAGTTGTAGAAGGGGGACGCTCGCGGCTCTTCCGGGCCGGCGCCGCCAAGACCTCCCCCTTCCAAAGAAGCCCCGTCCTTCGGAGGCGCCTCGGGGAGAGAGGACGCCGTGGATTCCCCGGGATGATCCCATGCCATGCCGGGCCCACTTTCAGGCCCAGCGGCACAAGAGTTCCCGCGGCCTTCCGGAGTTTCCTCCTCGAACCTTTCTCCCTCCCCTTGACTGTTTTCAACCGGTGCCCTACTATATCGTCTTGCGATATACCGAGTGGAGGTATATCGGATCGCGAGCTTATGGAGCGAAGGATGGCCCATCTCGAGAAAGCGGCACGGAAGTTGATCCCCCTGAGCGAGGCGACCTACCTAATCCTGGCCGCCCTGACGGCCCCCCGGCACGGTTACGCCATCATGCAGGAGGTGGAGGCCATCAGCGAAGGGCGCGTCAGTGTTGGCCCCGGCACCCTTTACGGCGCCCTCACCAACCTGCTTCAGCAGAAGCTCATACGGCGCTGCGGCGAGACCGACGGCGAGGGCGGACGGCGAAAGGTCTACGCCCTCACGCCGCTGGGTGAGGCGGTTCTGGCCGTGGAAGGCGAGCGCCTCGCCTCGCTTTCCCGTCTCGCGGTGGACGTCGCCAAAAAACTTGGAGGGACCCGATGAACGAGGAGAAGACGACCAAACGTGTGGTTCGGCTCTTTATGGCGTGGAACGACCAGAAGGAGCAGCGGTGGCTGGAGGCGCAGGCGCGCTCCGGCTGGCACGTCAAGAGCATGAACGCCTTCGGCTACACGCTCGAGCGGGGCGCCCCCGCCGACGTGGCCTACAGGCTCGATTTCAGCCGCGGCTGCCGCAGGGGCCGCGACGAGTACCTGGCCCTCTTCGGTGATGCCGGGTGGGAGCACCTGGGAAACCGGGGGCCGTGGCACCTCTTCCGCAAGCCGGTGACCGGCGGAGAGATTCCTGAAATCTACACCGATGCCCAGTCGCGGATCGCCATGTATCGGCGCGTGATCGTCCTCTTGGGCGCGATGCTCGCCTTGATCACCAGCCAGACGGGGTCCAGGATTGCGGCTGGAGAGAGCCTGGTCCTCTGGTTTCAACTCGCGGCGATATCCTTCCTGCTTTACGGCATCGTTAGGCTGATGCTGGTCATCAACAGGCTGAAGAGGGGCCAGGCGCAGGCGGCCTGAACAGAGACGGCGCGGGCGGCCGCAAAGGCCGCCCGCCCCTTTTCATCGCGCCCCTTTTGGCGAAGGGGCGAACCCTATCTGCCTTAAGGCCGCCCCGGAGGAGTAGGGGGCGCCCTTCAGGCTGCTACTTTCCCTCCCACTGCTTGCGGCCCTCGGCGTAAAGGTCTCCGCCCTCGGAATCGCCTACGACGACGAGCGGAAAGCCTTCGACTTCCATCCTTCTAAGCGCTTCGGGGCCGAGATCGTCGTACGCGACCACTTCGGCCTTCTTGATCGAACGGTTGATGAGCGCGCCGGCGCCGCCGGTGGCCCCGAAGTAAACCACGCCGTGCTTCTTCATCGCATCCTTCACGGCGTCGTTCCGCTTGCCCTTGGCGATCATGCCTCGCATCCCCAGCTCCATCATCTTGGGAGCGTAGGCATCCATCCGGTAGGCGGTCGTCGGCCCAGCCGCGCCGATAACCTTGCCAGGCCTCGCGGGCGACGGGCCTACGTAGTAGATCACGGAGCCTTCCGCGTCGAAGGGGAGCTTTTCGCCCTTGGCCACCGCCTCCACCATTCTCTTGTGGGCGGCGTCCCGCGCGCCGTAGATGACGCCTGAGAGCAGGACCTTGTCCCCTATCTTGAGCTTCCTGGCCACCTCGGCGGTCAGAGGAGTCTTAACTTTGTATTCGGCCATGGCTTCCTCCCTACAAGACGATTTCGCCGTGGCGGTCGGCGTGGCAGTTGACGTTGACGGCCACCGGCAGAGCGACCAGGTGGCACGGGAAGACTTCGATGTTGACGGCGAGCACCGTGACGAGGCCGCCCAGGCCCATCGGCCCGATGCCGAGCTTGTTGCAGCGCTCTTTCAGCTCCTCTTCCATCGCGGCGTAGTAAGGATCAGGGTTGCGCTTCTCCGGAGACCTGAGCGCCGCCTTCTTGGCAAGCTGCGCCACCTTCTCGAAGTTGCCGCCGATTCCCACGCCCAAGACGAGCGGAGGGCAGGCGTTGGCGCCTCCCTGAGAAATTTCTCGGGATCGGATGAGAACTTCTCCATGCATTGTGGATTGCA
Organism: Candidatus Aminicenantota bacterium; assembly: GCA_027365515.1. Classification (GTDB taxonomy): domain Bacteria; phylum Acidobacteriota; class UBA4820; order UBA4820; family DSQY01; genus JAEMPZ01. The sequence goes on along the minus strand of DAHXMK010000129.1, from coordinate 4,990 downwards.
GAAGTAATAGCTCTTCCCGTTGTAGACAAACTTTCCGGCGGCATTGGCGGGATCAACCGTCATTCCGCAAACCGGGTCTCGCTCGCCAGCGATCTTCAACATCAGGTTTTCCTTTCGCGGCCACAAGTGCCTTCGCCGAAGCCCCGTGCATGGCGGCGCGACTAAAAAGGCGAGGGAAGAATGACTCCTTCCCCCGCCTTCATAAACTACCAAGTGGGCGCCATTCTTCCCTAGTCGGCCGCGCGAAAAGTCCAGCCCGCCTGACTGTAGTTTAGAAGTTCTCCGCCACTGGCTCGAAGTAGGCCTGAGGGTGCTGGCAGACGGGGCAGACCTTTGGCGCGGCGGTCCCTTCATGGATGTAACCGCAGACCATGCATCGCCAATATATCTTGTCCCCGCGCCTGAAAACGGTTCCGTTTACAACGTGGTCCAAAAGCTTCTTGTAACGCTCCTCGTGTTCCTTCTCAACTTTCGCGACCCACTCGAAGGTTTTGGCGACGGCGTCGAAGCCCTCCTCGCGGGCGATCTTGGCGAACTCGGGATACAGCTTCGTCCACTCCTCGTTCTCCCCGGCTACGGCGGCGCGAAGCTGCGCCGTGGTGTCGCCGGCGACGGCCGGATATGAAGCCTCGATCTCTATCGCCGTTCCCGCGAGGGGGGCCAGGTGCTTGAAGAACTGCTCGGCGTGCTCCTTTTCGTTGGCCGCCGTCTCTTCAAAAATGGCCGCCACGTGCTCCATGCCCTCTTTGCGCGCCACCGACGCGGCGAAGGTGTAACGGTTGCGCGCCTGGCTCTCGCCAGCAAACGCCTTCAATAGGTGTTTTGCCGTCCTGCTGTCTTTGAACTCCATTGTTTTCTCCTCTTTAAGATAACCGTGACTAATGAGCAGTAACTCGTGACTGGTAACTCGTGACCGCTTACGCTTCTCATCCTCCAGATGCGACCTCCCGGCAGTAGATCTGGCGGTGGTTCGTCTCAAGCGGGCAGCCGCCGCCGCACAAACTCAGGTGCTCGCACGCCTCGCACTCGGGCAGCGGTTTCTGAGGCTGGCGGAGCTTGAGGCAGATGGGATTGTTCCAAATCTTGTCCCAGGAATCTTTCAAGATGTTCCCCACCCCTTCGTACCAAGACTGGCAAGGGATTACGGTGCCATCCGGCTCCACGGCCATGCTCAAACGCGCGGCCGTACACTGCTTCACTCCCAGCGCCATCTCCACCGGGTTCAGCTCGCAATAGCGCGTAGGCGTGTACCAGATGAATCTCAACCCCTTCTCTCGCGCGTGTTTGGCGAGGGTTTCAAGAACCGGCACGACCTGCTGGGGAGAAAGTTCCACGCCCGAAGCGGCGCCCTTGCCCGAGTAGATCATGCCGTTCACGGCGAAGCTCTTCAGTCCTTCCGAGGCGACGAGGTCAACAAGTGCCTCTATGCCGGGGACGTTCACTTTGGTCAGGGTCGTGTTGGTCAGGACGTAGAGCCCCGCCTTGACGGCCGTCCTCAAGCCGGCGATGGTTTCATCGAATGAGTCGGAACGGGTCATCGCGTTGTGAAGGCCAGGGTCTGCCGATTCGAGCGTGATCTGGACGTGGTCCAGCCCAGCCTCCTTGAGCTTGGCGGTGTAAGCGGCGTCCGAGAGTCTCCTGCCGTTTGTGTTGAGTCCTGTCACGAGGCCCAGCTCCTCGGCGTAAGCGATGAGATCGGGAAGGTCATCGCGAAGTGTCGGTTCGCCGCCGGTGAAAACTGCATGGGGGATTCCGGCCTCGCAGATCTTGCCTAGAGCTTCTCGCCACGAAGCCGTATCCATTTCGGCGACGGCGCGGGATGGCTGGTTGTAGCAGTGGCCGCAACGGTTCTGACAGCGGTAGGTGATGGCAAGGTCCATTCGCAGTGGCGCGGAGAGCGCGGGGGTATACGGTTCGATCAGCTCAACTCCGAGGTCGCTGAGCGGACAGACCTGGTCGGTGGCGCTGAGCGTCCTGACCGCGTTGAGGACGCTGGAAATGTCCGCCTCCAGGGCCTTGCGCGAGACGCCGCGGTAACGTTTCGCCATGACGCCGGCTATCTCGGCGTCGCCGAGGCCGTGAATCATGTGGAACACGATCTCGGCCGCGGTGGGACTCAAGTGAAGTATCCTGCTCGCGTCAATGGTGAGGATGCCTTCCCCCTTCGGCTCGACTCGCAGGTGTATGCGGTGGCTCTGGCCCGCCACCTCCAGCGAGCCGAAGTGAAGCCCCTTGTCAATCGCCTCGTGCTTCTTGAACCAGTCCCTGATCGCCATTATCTTCCTCCCCCTGCGCAGGCACAGGCGCAGCCGGCGCAGGCGCACGCGCACGCGCAGCCACCTCCCGAGTAGTGGCCGCCCGACGAGACCGGAATCGGGTTGGTCTTGTCGGTTACGCGCGAAGCCAGCCCCGGGACGCTGTTGACCAGGTCATGACCGAACCCTTCGATGCCGCTCACGATTCCGTTGGCCGCAGAGGTCAGGTTTGGCAGTCCTCCTCCCGATGCCGCGCCGCCGCCGGAACCGCCGTAGGAATGGCCGGTGTAGATGGTCGGCCACCAGACCGGCACCGGCATGGGCCTGTCGCCGTAGCGCTCCGTGGCGTGCTGGCTGAACTCCTTGTCGAGGATGAGCCATTCGAAGGCCTGGGAGTAATCCTCGGCCCCGACCTGGTCCCAGGCTTTCCTCATTATCTCCTGGTAGTATGCGACGCTCTTGGCGCGGCTGTATCCCTTCATCTTGTCCTGGACCTTCTTGATGAGATCGGTCAACACGCGCGCCGCCTCCGCCTCGCTCACTTTGCCGTCGTCCTTGACGGCCTTGGCGAACTCCTCCTCGTACGAAAACTGTGGCGCGGGCCCCGGCACAAGCTCCAGCTTGAGAGGGTTGCGCCCCGTTACCTTCAGAAGATTCTTTCGGACCATGCCGAAGAGGACCAGCGCCATCACCTTGTCAACCGGCTGCTGCATGAGGACGGCGACCTCCGGAACGGTCAGGCCCCGGCGGACCTCCGTGCCTTCGATGCCCACCGTGGCCGGAAGATACTGCAACCGCCGCTGGCGGTTCTTGAAAACACCGAAGATGGTCAGCGCCGGAAAGAGCATGAAAAAGAAGCACGGCATGCAGCCGCCAGCGGTTCTTATGAGGCCCGAGAAAAACAGCGTGACAGGATTTTGCTTCGGCTCTCTAGGCACCTCGGCGATGCGCTGCATGACCTTCCTGGGAAAGGAGGCGCCGAACTTATACTGGCCGGAAGGCGAGGCGTCGGGCAGTTCCCAAGTATAGACGACGCGTCCGTTCTCTAACTTCATGGAAGTCGGTTGGGTGGAATGCCAGCGGGGCTCCTCCGGCTTCACTCCTTCCGGCAAGATGAACTCGCAAACCAGATGAGTCGAGCCGCTGGTGAAGTCCGCCCCGTACCAAGTAGGGCTGAACTCCATGCTGGCGTAATTGGCGTCCTTGTCGTCCCCGAAAACCATGTCGGCCACGGTGGCTTTCAAATGGAGCGTGCCGCTGCTTCCGGCTGGGATGGCCTTTGAGCCGAGGTGCACTTCGACGCCCGGCTTTACGTACTCCGACGGGCGGATGTCCGAAAGCGGCGTTCCGTCCAGATCGGCGCTGACACCGGCGAGATCGTATTCGCCGTTGGGCATTCCGACGTCTATGACATCAATCGGCTGGCCCTGGTTGGCGAAGGTGATCGAGTAATCGAGGCCGATGGAGGCGTCGGGATTGACGGTCACGACGCACTTGTTCTCTGGAACCTGAAAGCTGTACTGCTGCGCCATCAGGGTGGCGGGCAGGGCCATCGCAAAAATGAATGCGAGAATCGCAAGCCACTTGTCGCCACTCAAGCGGCGAGAAAGAGAAGTCACTTTCCCGCTCGGATTATTAAGCCGTTCCCCCTTCACCATTTCGGTTCCTCCTGAATCAGGTAGACCGCGCCGCAGTATTGGCAAGTTACCGACATCGTCCCCTGGGCGCCAACCTTGACCGACGAAGCGTCGGCCTGCCCGCCGCAGTGAGGGCAGGTCAGCGCCTTCAAGCTCAACTGTCCAGGAGCCTCCTGCTGGCTCTTCTCTCCGTCGGAACCACCGGCCGTCGTGCTCTTGCCGGAGCGCCAGGCGAAGACGACAAGCACCAAGCCACCGGCAAAAAGAAGAAAGCCGACGACAACTCGCGGCAGGACCTTGCCGGAGGCCACGGCCTCCGGTGCCGCGGCCGCGAGGAAGAAGAGCGCCCCCAGGAGCCAAAGAAAGACGGCCATTATTACGGCTATTATCCTCATGGCGGAAGATTAGCTAAGTTCGCCCTAAAAGACAAGGGGAGGATGACTGGCCTGTCGAAGAAACAAACCCCGTCTTGCTTGGCCCCATGGCCGTCGAAAATTAGTTCCCAGTCATCTTCCGCGCGTCCAGCAGGCGGGCCAACTCGCCCGCTGGCAAAACCTCTTTTTCGAGGCAGAGATCCCTGATCGTCTTCCCTGAGGCGTAGGCTTCTTTGGCCAAAGCCGCCGCGGCGTCGTAGCCGATGCGGGGAGCCAGCGCGGTGACCATTGCGAGGCTGCGCTCGACCATCCAGGTGCAGCGCTCCTCGTCGGCCTCGATTCCTTCGACGCACCTTTTCGCGAAAAGCTCGGCCGCGCGCGAAAGCATCGAAAGCGACTGGAGGAGGTTGTGGGCCATGAGAGGCATCATCGTGTTCAGCTCGAAATGTCCTCCCTGGCCGCCCAGCGCGACCGCCAGGTCGTTTCCCTGAACCTGAGCGCACGCCATTATCATCATCTCGGACATGACCGGGTTGACTTTGCCTGGCATTATCGAGGAGCCGGGCTGAAGGTCGGGGAGCCTGATTTCCGCTATGCCGCACCGAGGCCCTGCGCCCATCCATCTGATATCCTCAGCGATCTTCGAAAGGCTCACCGCCACGGTCCTTAATGCGCCGCTCGTTTCAACCAGAGCGTCTTTGGAGGCCAGCGCCTCGAACAGGTT
>DAHXMK010000123.1 GCA_027365515.1 Candidatus Aminicenantota bacterium | reverse complement strand
GACGACGATAGGCAAGGGAATAGTTGACCCTGGAACGGTCAGCCTCAAGGTAGTATGGGCGGCTCTTTTGGGAGCCATCGTTTGGGACATCATCACCTGGTGGCAGGGGCTCCCGTGCAGTTCGTCGCACGCCCTGATAGGCGCCATAGTGGGCGCGGTCATAGCCGAGAACGGCACCAAGGTCTTTCACATCAAGGGGCTCGAGAAGATCGGCCTGGCTCTCCTTGTTTCGCCGATCATGGGCTTGATAGTAGGCTACTTCTTCATGGTGACGCTGATGTGGATTTTCAGGCGCACGGCGCCGGCCAAGCTGACGCGCTCCTTCAAGGTAATCCAGGTCTTCTCGGCGGCCTCGATGGCCCTTTCTCACGGCGGGAACGACACGCAGAAGACGATGGGAGTAATCACAATGGCACTGGCAAGCGCCGGTATGCTGCCCAGCTTCCAGGTTCCTTTCTGGGTCATCCTCATATGCGCGACCGCGATGGGCCTTGGAACCGCGGCGGGCGGCTGGCGCATCATCAAGACCATAGGCCGGAAAGTTATGGTTCTTCAGCCGGTTCACGGCTTCGCGGCCGAGACGAGCGGAGCCGCCGTCATATTCGCCGCGACCGCCTTTGGCGCGCCGGTCTCCACGACGCACGTCATCTCTTCGGCGATAATGGGCGTGGGTTCGGCCAAGAGCCTGAACGGCGTCCGCTGGAACGTCGTCCGCCAAATCGTCCAGGCGTGGGTTCTCACCCTTCCCGTTTCGGCCCTCTTGGGCGCCGGCTTCGCCATCCTCCTGCGCTTCGCCCTGCCATAAGGCGCGAACGAGCTCGCGCCATTCTTATAAACTTGTCCACCTATCAACTTGTGTAAGCGTAGCCAGTTTATAAGTTGATAAGTTTATGAGTTGATAAGAGCACGGCAGACGCGCTTGTCTTCTGACTCTTTGACTTTCCCATGCTCTATTTTTTCTTTGTCCGCGTCAGCGCTTTGCGATGTGGCTCTGGCCGTGCATGTAGGGGCGCAGCGGCCCCGGGATGGCGACGGAGCCGTCGGCCTGCTGGCAGTTTTCGAGAATCGCGACAACCGTCCTGCCGACCGCCAGACCCGAGCCGTTAAGGGTGTGGACGAACCTGGGCTTTCCTCCGCCTGAGGGGCGGTATCTGATGTTGGCCCGCCGCGCCTGGAAATCCTCGAAGTTGGAGCAGGAGCTTATCTCCCTGAAGCGCTTCTGCGAAGGAAGCCAGACCTCCAGGTCGTAAGTTTTCGCCGATGAGAAGGACATGTCCCCGGCGCAAAGCGTGACCCTGCGGTAGTGGAGCCCAAGCGCTTCGAGCACCGACTCGGCGTCCGAAACCAGCTTTTCGAGCTCGTCGTAAGAATTTTCCGGCTTTGAATACTTGACCAGTTCGACCTTGTGGAACTGGTGCTGGCGGATCATTCCCTTCGTGTCCTTGCCATAGGAACCAGCCTCTGAGCGGAAGCAAGGAGTGAAGGCGCAGTAGCTCATGGGGAGCGAATCCTCTTCAAGAAGCTCGTCCCTGTGGAGGTTTGTGACCGGCACTTCGGCCGTCGGTATCAAATAGAAGGCTCCTCCGTCAACCTTGAATAGGTCGGCCTCGAACTTCGGAAGGTTGCCCGTGCCCTCCAAAGCATGAGCCTTGACGAGGTAAGGCGGCAACACCTCGGTGTAGCCGTGCTCTCTCGTGTGAAGGTCCAGCATGAAGCTGATAAGCGCACGCTCAAGCGCGGCGCCCATCCCCGTGTAAACCACGAATCTCGCGCCCGATATTTTCGCGGCGCGCTCGAAGTCAAGGATGCCGAGAGCCACTCCAATTTCGTCGTGTGCCTTCGGCTCGAAGCCCAGCCTCGGAGGCTCGCCCCACGTTTTCTCAACTCTGTTGAACGACTCGTCGGGGCCGTCGGGGACGCTATCCGACGGGATGTTCGGAATTTCCAGCATCAGGCCGTGGAGCAGTTGTTCCGACTCGGCCGCCTCCTGGCCGAGCTGCTTGATCTTTTCGCCTATCTCGCGGACTTCGGCCTGCGCGGCTTCGGTCTCCTCGCCGGCCTTCTTCCGCTCCCCGATTTTGCGGCTGAGGTCGTTTCTTAGCGCCTTAAGCCTATCGGTCTCGGCGGTTGCCTTGCGCCAGGCGGAGTCGCTCGCCAGGATTCGATTGACCGCTTCGGCCGAAACCCCTTTGCGCGCGAGGCCGCGCGCGACCTCCTCTGGATTGTTTCTTATTTTGTTCAGATCGAGCATCAGCGGGCCCGCTTCCAGAGAGCGGCGCCTTCGGTGATAGCCCGGCGGAAACTCTCGGTGTCGGCCTTTCCGCTCCCAGCTATGTCAAATGCGGGCCCGTGGTCAGGAGATGTCCTGAGAAAAGGAAGGCCCAGCGTGCAGTTGACGGCGTAGCCGCTGCTCATGAGCTTCGCCGGAATCATTCCCTGGTCGTGGTATAGAGCAACCGCGATGAGGTCTTCGCCTTTAGCAGGCGCCCTTAGAAAAAGGCTGTCCGCTGGAATGGGGCCTAGCACTTCAATGCCCCGCCCGGCAAGCTCCGCGACCGCCGGTTCGATTACGTCCCGCTCTTCCGTCCCGGCAAGCCCGCCCTCGCCGGCGTGCGGGTTGAGCCCCGCCACCAGAAAGCGCGGATTCTTCTTGAACTGTTTCGCCCAGGCCCCCGAGAGCCCCTCGATGTAACCGGCCAGCTTCTCCCGCGTAATCGCCCCGGCCACTTCCGAAAGCGGAAGGTGCGTAGTGAAAAGGGCGACCACCATCTTGCCTGTCAGAAAAACCATGTACGGCGTTGACTGGAAGACACGTCCTAAATACTCGGTGTGGCCGGTGAACGGGACGCCGCAGCGGCGAATGGCCTCCTTCGAGGCCG
>DAHXMK010000101.1 GCA_027365515.1 Candidatus Aminicenantota bacterium | reverse complement strand
CGAGGCGTTAAAGGAACTGCCCGGCGCGGAAAGAATGGAGGACCTGGATGAGGAGTGCTGCCGAAGATAGAAGAAGCTGGCGGCGGTTCGGCATCCTAATGGCCTTGCTGGCGGCCGGGCTCTTGGCAGGTTGCGCCGCGCAGACGCTGAAAGACACCTCCGCGCCTAGCATCGTGAAGCCGAGGATAGTCATCATGTCGGTAACAAGCGAGCCCGCCCTCGGAAATTACGGGCGCGTTTCGGGAGAGGTAGTGGACGAGAAGCACCAACCGATAATCGGCGCCGTGGTAAAGATTACTGGTCCAGCGTTGCCTGGTGGTGCTGGTGCCGCCACTGACATTAACGGCAAATTCATGGTCGTGCCAGTCCCCCCAGGCGAGTATCAAGTCATCGTCGAAGCTTGGGGCTTCGACACCGTGAAGAAAAAGAATCTTCTCGTAACCGCTGGTTCTAATACCAGGCTGGAATGCACGCTGGCATGGGCTCCCCAAACATGCGGCCCTAATATAGATTTCGAGCCGTCCTTCACGGACGACTACAATAGCACTACGACCGGAGCGGTAATCTCTGAAGGAAGCAACGGCCAAGTTTACGTTGATCCGAAGTGACGGCAGCGACATCGTTTCAATTCGGCCAGCACTGTACGTCCCAGCTTTCGATACTCGCGATTGGGAACGTGCTATTTGACGCCTTCGATCAGGTAGAGGTCGGAGAGTAGCCGGAAGTAAGTGTAGGCGTAGGCGGAACCGTCGGGAGCAATCACCATGCGGCCCATGCCCAGAATGCCCGCGCCATCGGCCGGAGCGAAGCGCCGCCACGGCTCACGCTTTCCAGTCTTGAGATTAAATAAGAAGACGCTGACAGGCGGCTGGCTTCCTTCCTTCATGAAGAGACTAGCGCCGTCCGAGGCCCACCTTACCGGAAGGCCGCCGTCCCCGGTGCCTGGAAGCGGCTTCGGTTCACCTCCATCGGTGGGGACAAGCAACGTGGCGCCGTTCTTCCACGCGGCGACCCACTTTCCGTCGGGAGAGATCGTATTGGAACGGACGTAGACGCCCTCAGGGCCGAATGGCCTTGGCGGGCCGCCAGTCATCGCCATCTTATAGAAGCGGGTGTCGTGCCCCGCGCTCCTTGCCAGGACCAACAGATCGCTTCCGTTGGGAAACCACCCGGCCCACAAGACTTCGCTCACGCCTGGAATGGCGATGCTTCTCGATTCACCGGGGCCGGTGGGATAAACGACAAGGTCATTGGCGGAGCCGGCGCTCACGGCCATGGCCCACTTTCCATCAGGGGAGAGCGCGATGGCGGTTCCGTCTCCGAGCCTTATTGGGACTGTTTCCCCGGCCTTGCGGAGGTAACTCCTTGGCGTTCCCTCGGTGCCCTCGCCGCTTTCCGTAAAGAGAATGGCGCGGCCGTCTTGGGAGATATCGGCGATGGAAGAGTAGTCGAGCCAGGAAAGGTCATGTTCCTCGGCGTCGCCCGCCAGCTTTCCAACGATACTCTGCCTGGGCGTGTTGCGCTCGGCCACCAGATCGCCGTTGGACGAAACGTCGTGAAGGACGAGCCGGCCCGGCGCCCGGACGAGAAGCCTCTCTTTGCCGGAAAGGTCAACCGCCCAGATGGAAGCCGCCAGCCCTTTCCGCGCGGCGGCAAACCATATCTCCTTGCCGTCCGGGCGCCAGCCGACGCCCTCGATGCTTCCCCATCCGCGCGAGAGGACGCTTCGCCTGCCCGCGAGGTCTATCATGTCCACGTCACCCGAGTCATCCGATTGAGAAGGGTGGTCCAGGAAGGCGATCTTGTCCCCCAAGGGGGAGAGCCTCGGGTAGTTCAAATATCCAGCCGGTTCGTAAAGCACCTTGTCCACGGGGCACTCGAGGCGGCGCTTTCCGTTTACTTCCCTGACGACAAGAAAGCGCTTGTCGTCGCCGCGCCAATCGGCCCACGAGACGTCGTCAAGCATCTCCTTGCCGGGCCCGCCTGAAAGCGGGGCGCGCGAAAGCATCCCCGGCGAGAAGCCAAAGGCGTTCGGCCTCAGGATCAAGGCCATTTCCTGAGAGGCGGAAATGCCGGCAACATCGGTGTTTTGTATCTCCAGCGGACGCGAATCGGTTGTCTTAAGGTTTATCTCGTAAAGGGCACGCGGCCCGCCCTCCCAGGCGGCGCTGTAAACCACGGCGTCTCCTTCAGGAGTAAAACGCGCCGTATAGACCGTTCCCCGATGAAAAGTTATCTGGTGAAACAGCACCGAGGCCATATTCGGAGCAGTTGCCGCTCTGAGGAGAAGCCAGACGACGACGGCCGAGGCCAGAACGGCGGCGCCCAGGACTAAGGCGGTGGCCACTCCGCCGAACCGTTTCTTTGGAGCCTGATGTCTGGGCTCTTCAATGAGGCCGGCCTTCGCCGCCTCTATTGAAAAGGCGACGTCAATCGCCGACTGAAATCTTTCCCGCGGGACCTTCTCCATGCAGCGCCTCACGATGGCGTCGAGCGCGGCTGGGAAATCATGCTTCGATTCGGAGAGAGGGGGAGGCTCCTCTTTTAAGATGGCCCGTAATGATTCAATGAAGGAATCCCGGTAGAAGGCCCGCCTGCCGGAAAGCATCTCGTAGAAGACGCACCCAAAGGCAAAGATGTCGGAAAGAGCGGTCGCCGGTTCCCCGCGGACCTGTTCGGGCGACATGTAACCCGCCGTCCCGACCATCATCCCCATATCGTCATCGAGAGCAACGGTTGGGGAATCCGGGGAGGCCGCGGCCGGCGGCGCGCGCATCACTTTGGCCAGGCCGAAATCAAGTATCTTCAGCCTGCCGTCATTCATTACGAAGATGTTTTCCGGCTTAATGTCTCTATGGATTATGCCCTTGGCGTGAGCGGCCGCGAGGCCCGAAGCCAACTGCACGGCCAGTTCCAGCGCCTTGCGGAGCGGCAGGGCGCCTGCCTGAAGCCGCTCCCTCAGCGTTTTGCCTTCAAGAAGCTCGGTGACGATGTAGGGGGAACCTTGATAACTGCCAAGATCGTGGACGTCAACGATGTTTGGATGGTTCAAGGACCCAGCGGCTCGCGCCTCGGCCGCGAAGCGGTCCATCCTTGACGTGTCCCTGGCGAACTCGGGTGGAAGCAGCTTCAGGGCGACGTCGCGGCCAAGCCGCTCGTCACGCGCCCTGTATACTTCTCCCATTCCACCCGCTCCAAGCGGCGAAATGATCTCATATGGGCCGATCCGCGTACCGGCAGGCAGGTTCATTCGGCCCATCTCGTTTTATCGTGCGGCTCGGCCATGACAAACGGCATCCCTCTTTCCCCATAATACCCGACGTTCAAATCATACCGCCGTTCGGCCTGGCTTTCAACGCCCAAGGCTCTTCGTTGTCAGGCGCGCTGGACGGAAGATGCCTGCACCATCGCCTGAAGCTTCTCCATCGTCTCCAGATACCGCTTGAAGAAGATGGCCGAGATTCTCTGCTGAGTGGCGTATCCGACGGCCGGGTTTGCGTCGAGCACCTTCCTCAGGTTCTTGGCTTCGATCTTCAGCACTTCGGAATCGGCCACGCAGACGGCGTCCAGGATGTGCCTCTCCATGCCGGTAAGCGAAGAGACGCCGAAGACGCTCCCCTCCACGAGGTCGTCAACGAGAAGGCTGACGCCCCCCCTCGTCGGCCGCTGAAGCTCGACTCGTCCCTTGAGAAGAACGAAAAGGTGCGTCGCCGGAAAGCCGTCGCCATAGACTCGCTCGCCTTCGCGAAGCTTCATCACGCCTGAAGCGGCGCTGATTGTTTCCACCTCTTTGGGGCTAAGGAGACGGAACAGTTCATGGCTCTTAAGTTTTTCGATGACCATGGCCAGCCCTCCTCTCTAAGCCAATAGATAATTCCTTTGCCGCCATTTTGCAATGCTGGAGCGCCTCTGAAGAGGAAATGGCAAAACGCCTGCCTTCTTCTCGCAAAGAAAGACTTTTCGGCAACCGAATTGAACAAATCCGGCCGCAGGTGCGACTATATGGGTGATGGGCGAGATGGAGAGGGGCCGTGAAGAGCTGATCGCTTTGAGGTGCCGGTTGGGCGAGCCCGAAGCTTTTGGCGAGTTAGTGCAGGTCATGGAGGCACGGTTGTTCTACTATGTCAGAAAGTTCGTTGACGCTGACGAGTCGGCCCTCGAAGTGCTGCAAGAAGTATGGGCGGCCGCCTTCAAGCGGATTCGCAGCCTTGACGAGCCGGACAATTTCAGGCCGTGGATATACCGCATAGCCCACAACAAGGCGGTGAGCCGGTTCAGGCAGGACCGGAGCGAGCCATCTTTCGCGGCGGAAGAATTGGATGAAGGCACCGCTGGCGCGGCGGAGCCCGATTGGAACTCTCTCGACGCCAAGCGAGTGCACGAGGAACTTTCCCGCCTTTCTCCAGCTCACAGGGAGGTGCTCGTCCTTTACTTCATGGAGGAAATGTCCTACGAGGAAATAGCCGAGGCGACGGGAGCGACGCTGGGGCTCGTCAAGTCGAGGATGTTCTATGCAAAGAAAGACCTTCGCGCGAGGCTTGAAGACGCCTGGGGAGGCCCGTCATGACGGACGGAAAGAATGGGCTTGGGAGCAGGCTTGTTGCCGAAGCCCCGCTTCGGGCGCTGCAATCGGAAAAGTACCGAAAGGAGGTAGAGAAGCTCATGGAAAAGGAAGACAGGCGATTTAAGGTGCAGAAGGTGACTTATTGGTGCGTTGCGCCATTACTGATCGTTGAGTCCGTCATCTTTTCAATGAAGTTAGACGATGCCGCGACAACGCAGGAGCAGTTCAGGTACCTGTTCTGGGCGCTTTGGCCGTTTCTCTTCGTCATGCTGATGCAAATTCAGTATTTTGGTGCGCGAAACACCCTCGAGATCCGCAAGGAGGTCAAGGAGCTGATGCTCGCTATCAAAGAACTGAAAGAGAAGAAAGACAAGTAGCGGACTCCCTTCTTGTGCCGGCGGATGAGGGCGGGGCGTGGGCCGGGAGGGGATTCTCGCCGCGATGGGCAAATGAAGCGTTTCGGTTGGTTCCGCGAGCAAGGCGCGAAAGAAAGATATCCTTCCCGCTCGAATTGGCAACTATGTTAGGATAATTATTGAAGGGGGACGGATGCGGATTCACATGATGGCGGTCGGGGGCACGGGAATGGGGGCGCTCGCGGGACTATTGAAAGCGCAGGGGCACGAAGTGAGCGGCTGCGACACGGCCCTGTATCCTCCAATGAGCGATTATCTTGTCCGCTACGGCATAAAGTCCGCCCAAGGCTTCGCCCCGGGCCATCTCTCGCCGCCTCCCGATCTCGTGGTCATAGGCAACGCCGTTCACAAGGACAACCCGGAGGCAGTTGCTTGCATTGAAAACGGCGTGCCTTACCTCTCGATGGCGGAAGCGATAGGGCGGTTCGCGATTGGGCGCCGTGAAAGCCTCGTCGTCGCGGGGACTCACGGGAAAACGACAACGACGGCGCTTTGCGGCCATCTGATGAAAGAGGCCGGCCTCGACCCTGCTATGGTGGTGGGAGGCATCGCAAAGAACAGCGACTCCTCCTTCTTGTTCGGAAAGGGGCAGTGGGCGGTCCTTGAGGGCGACGAGTACGAAACCGCCTTCTTCGACAAGGGGCCGAAGTTTCTTCACTATTCGCCGACCATTCTCATCCTTAATAACATAGAGATGGATCACCTCGACAACTTCAAGGACCAGCGCCAGCTCGAGCAGGCCTTCGTCCGCCTTTTCGGGGTCGTGAGAGAAGGGGGAACAATCATAGCAGGCACCGAATCCGAGCCAGTGGCGAGGCTTCTGCAATTCGCCGGGAGGAAGAGCGACTCCTTCGGATTGGAAGGCGGCGAAGAGTGGTCGGCCTCAACGGTCTGCCCGTCGCCCGAGGGGACTCGTTTCACGCTCCTTCGAAAAGGGGTCGAAGCCGGCGAATTTCTAAGCCCGCTCTGGGGCGAACATAACCTTAGAAATGTCGTGGCCGCCCTGGCGGCCTGCATCACGGCGGGAACTCCGGTCCACAAACTGCAAGAGGCGCTTCCCCGTTTCGCCGGCGTCAAGAGGCGGCAGGAAGTCGTCTACAGGGACGGCTCCCGTTTCGTCATTGACGATTTCGCCCATCATCCGACCGCCATTTCGGAGACGCTCAAGGCGTTGAGGCAGGGTTTTCCCTCGCTGAAGATCGCCGCCTGTTTCGAGCCGCGCTCATACACTTGCCAGACGTCTCTCCACCAGGAGCGTTTTGCTTCGTCGTTCGCCTTGGCCGACGAGATCATTCTCGGCCCATTCACGCCGTCCGAAAAGATACCGGTTGGAGAAAGGCTTGACCTGGACAAAATAGTCGAAGAGCTGAGGGCTTCCGGGAAGAAAACCGGGAGAGCCTATAGCTACGACGAATGTCTCGCCATGGCTTATCGAGCGGCGGAAGCGGGAACGGTTGTCGCATTCTTTTCATCGGGCGCTTATGGGAGTTTGCCGGGGAAGCTCGCCTTGAAACTGGGAGAGAAGCAAGGCTGATAGGAGGAAAGCCGCGTGGAAGTGCGTTGCGCTAACTGCGGAGCGAAGATTCCACTCCAGAGGGACGAGTTTCTCTGCTGAGTGGCGTATCCGACGGCCGGGTTTGCGT
>DAHXMK010000092.1 GCA_027365515.1 Candidatus Aminicenantota bacterium | reverse complement strand
CCTGTCGAGGCCGAAGGCTATGCCGCCGTGAGGCGGCGTGCCGTACTTGAAAGCTTCGAGCAGAAAGCCAAACTTTTCCTGCGCCTCCTCGTCGCTGAAGCCGAGGGCCCTGAAGACCTTGCGCTGCACTTTCCCGCTGTGAATCCTGAGAGAGCCGCCGCCGATCTCGTTGCCGTCCATGACCAGGTCGTAGGCTTGAGCCTCCACCTTCCGCGGGTCGCTTTCGAGATAGTCCAGGTGCTCCTCCCTCGGCATGGTGAAGGGGTGGTGGCGGGCGACCCAGCGGTTCTCATCCTTGCTCCACTCGAACATCGGAAATCGGTGGACCCACAGAAGCGCGTGGCGGTTCTTGTCAACCAGCCCCAGCTTGTCCCGGAAATGAAGCCTGAGCGCGGACAAACAGGCGCAGGCGGTCTCGTAGTCGGCGGCCACGAAGAGCCCCAGGTCGCCTTCTTTCGCTTGAACGGCTTGAAGCATCGCCCTGGCCGCGCTCTCTCCAATGTGCTTGAGCGCCTGCCCGGCAAGCACCCCGTTCTTGACCATCAGCGAGACGACGCCCTTGCCGCCGAAAGGCTTGACCACTTCGTTGAGGGCGTCCAAATCCTTCCTGGAAATATTGGCCTGCCCTGGCACGGCAAAGCCCCTGACGGCGCCTTGTGCTTCGAGCGCCGACCTGAAAACCCCGAAGCCAGTCCCGGCCGCGATGTTGGAGACGGTCTTAAGCTCAAGGCCGAACCTGGTGTCGGGCTTGTCGCAGCCGTAGCGCTCCATCGCTTCGGCCCACGTCAGCATGTCTATGGTTCCTGGGTCTGGAAGGCCGGCCTCTTCAAAGAGGGAGCGAGTCAGCCTTTCCGCTACGCCCATGACCATCCGTTCCTCCGGGAAGGACATTTCGATGTCAATCTGCGTGAATTCAAGCTGGCGGTCGGCCCTGAGGTCTTCGTCTCTGAAGCAGCGCACCACCTGGAAGTAGCGGTCGAATCCGGCCACCATGCAGAGCTGCTTGAAAAGCTGCGGAGACTGAGGAAGGGCGTAGAAGCTTCCAGCGCGAAGGCGGCTCGGCACAAGAAAATCCCTCGCCCCCTCCGGGGTGGACTTGCCAAGGAAGGGCGTCTCGATCTCGATGAACCCCTCGGAGGCAAGCTGCTTGCGGACCCGCTGCGTTAGGGCGTGGCGCGCTACGATCCTGGCGTTCTGAAATGGGCGGCGAAGGTCAAGGTAACGGTACTTGAGCCTCATCTCCTCCGACACGGGAGCGTCGTCCTCGATGGGAAAAGGCGGCGTGGCGGCTTCAGATAGGATATCCATCTGGATGACTTCAACCTCTACCGCTCCGGTCGCCAGGTGGGGATTGACGTCCTTCTCCCCCCTCGGCTTTACTATCCCTTCCGCGGCTATCACGAATTCGGGCCTGAGCTCCTTGGCGGCAAGGAAGGTGGCGGCGTCGCGGTCCTCGGAGAAGACCAGCTGCACGAAGCCGCTCCGGTCCCTCAGGTCAACGAAGACGAGGCTTCCGAGGTCCCTTCTCCTGCGCACCCAGCCCTTAAGCACGAGCCTCTTTCCAACGTCCGAAACCTTAACCTCGCCGCAATAGCAGCTTCTGTCGCCGAGGCTCATCGCGCTTCTCCTTTCAACACCTTCGCCGCCAGTTCGTCCGGGGAGAGGGCCTGCTGCTCGCCGGTCTGCAAATCCTTCAGCGTCAGCTTTCCAGCCTTGATCTCGTCCTCCCCGATCAAGAGCGCCCATCGGACGTTCAGTTTGTCGGCGCGCTTCAGCGAGGATTTGAAGGAGCGCTCCGAGTGGTCAACCACGACGGCCGCCCCTCGGGAGCGAAGCTCCTTTGACAACGAAAGCGCCCGCTGGTAAGTGTTCTCTCCGGACCAAGCCACGTAAATTCGCCCGAGCCGCTCTTCGGGCAGCGGCGGCATCGCCATCAAGAGCCTCTCGACGCCTATCGCCCAGCCGAAGCCGGGGGAGTCGGGCCCGCCCAGTTGCTTCAAAAGGCCGTCGTAACGGCCGCCTCCAAGAAGGGCGTCCTGGGCGCCCAGAACGCTTGACGTTATCTCGAAAACGGTCCTCACGTAATAGTCGAGCCCCCTTACGAGCCTCGGCTTCAACTGGAACGGCACCTCCATGAGGCCGAGGAAATCCTTCACCTTCTCGTGGTGGAGGCGGCAATCGTCACACAACCCCTCGTCAATCCTGGGGGCCTTGTCGAGCACGGGCTGGCAGGATGGAACCTTGCAGTCGAGAACCCTCAAGGGGTTGGTCTCCAGGCGGCGCTGGTGTTGAAAGGAGAAGCGCGATGAGCCTCGGCGACAGAAGCTGCTATTGCGGCGAGGTTAAGGTTTCGGACGTTG
>DAHXMK010000077.1 GCA_027365515.1 Candidatus Aminicenantota bacterium | reverse complement strand
AAGCGAGCGCAGGTTCTTTGGATCAAACCTTCTCCCCCACCGGTACAACCCCGCCCGGCTCATCCCGGAGAACCGGCAAGCAAGGCCAATGTCCCCGGTCTCTCTCCAGAGGTCCAAAGCCCGAAGGCGCTCCCGCGCCTTTGGGCTGAGTTCCCTGGCATCAAAACGCGCGACGCCATACAACTCCTTTGGCCAACATTTCCACTGCACCGGGGGAAGCCTCCGTTCGCTCCGCAGCTTCCCCCTAATCTTATCCCATCCGTCTCACATGTATCTGAACTTATCCACATTTATGCGTCCTTAGCTTTGACCTGCCCCCAAAAAACTGGACCAGGTAGAATGAAAGGATGGGGTTGGCGAAGTAAGGGAGGCGCGGGCCATGAAGAAGAAGCGGTACAGCGAAGAGCAAGTATTAGGGATACTGCATGAGGTTGAGTCCTGGACGGGTATCGCGGAAGTATGCCGGCGGTACGGGGTATCGGAGGCGACGGTATGCCGGTGGCGGGATAAGTACCGGGGCCTGGACCGTGAGCATCTGCACCGGCTGAAGGAGCTGGGGACCGAGAACCTTCGGCTGCGGAAGGTTGTGGCGCAACAGGCAATGGACAACGCGCTGCTGAAGGAACTTCTTGAAAGAAAATGGTGAGCCCTCCCCAGAAGCGGGAGGGGGTAAAGGCGCTGGTGGAAGAGCATGGGCAGTCGGAGCGGCACGCGGCCCGGCTTATGGGGCTTTCGCGTTCGAGCGCGAGGTACGCGCCAAGGATGAGGGCTGGCGAAGCGGAGCTTCGCGCGCGCATCAGGCGGCTGGCTTCCCTTACGAGAAAATTACAACCCTGCGAAGCTCCCTTACTTCCACAGGTGCCATGTAGCAGGAGGGAAACCAGTCACAGCGAAGCGCGTCGGTGATCTTCCTCGCATCCAACCGGTCGTTCTTCTTCTTCGACGCGCAGATCGCCCGGAGCATGTACGAATGACCAACCTTCAATTCATCGGCATACGGCTCTAGGAAGTCGTACACCCATCCCGTGAACAGAGTCGCTTCTATTCCTCTTATCCACGGCGAAGGAATCGTTCCAGCCCATGCATCTTTCACTACTCACGACTCACTTCACGCGCCTTCCGTCTCACGTCTAACCTCTAACTTCTCACGTCTAACTTTCCTCACGCCTTCGCGCCGGGCGGCGTCTCCCAACGGCGGTTTTTGCATCTCTCACCTCCTGAAAAAAGCACCCTCTGGAGCACGGGGACCATCCCCGCGCCCCAGTTTGGAACGAAATCCCCCCGGATGGGGAAAATGGCAGCAAATAGAGGGGGGGTACGCCGCTTTTCGGCTGGATGGGATGCCGTTTTAGGCGGCAAAGTCGCTTTGTCGGCGTCTCGACAAGGCGATTTCGGCGGCAAGTTCGGCTTGTTGGCTTGCCGAAAAGCGGAGTTTCGCGCCCGGCTTGGCTTGCCGGTCCGCCGAAAAGGCGCGGCAAAGCCCGCGCGGCCCATGTCCGCCGGCCGACAAAAGAAAACTTCGAGAAATGCCCCTTCCCAGCCATTCCGGCAAAGCCTTTCAACCAAGAAGCCGAACCCATCGGATGATGAAGAAGGAGATTATACCACCTGAAGAGGCTTGCCGGCCCGCCGCTTCCGCGCCGCTCCCGTGAAGGGGCGGGCGGCGTTATAATGTTTTCCGCGCCGTCGTGGCGGCGGGAAAGGCGGTCCTGGCTCAGAGATGTACACCGACGTGCACTGCCACCTTCTTCCCGGCGTGGATGACGGAGTGGAGAGCTTCAAGGAGGCGGAGGCGTGGCTGAAGAGGGCGCGCGAGGAGAAGGTCGCTCGCGTCATAGTCACTCCGCACATCCGTCCCGACACGTATCCCAACAAGCCTCCAGAGCTAAAGCGGCGCTTCGCCGAGCTTGTGGAGAGGTCGAGGGATTCGGGCGTCGAGCTTTCGCTGGGCGCCGAAGTCTACTACCGCCACGACCTGGCCGAAGCCGTGGCGAGGCAGGAGATTCTCGCTTTGGGCGCCGGGGGCAGGTATCTCCTCGTCGAGCTTCCGCTGGCCGTATTGCCGGCCGGGTCGGAGGAGGTTCTTTACAGGCTGAGGCTCTCGGGCGTCGAGCCGCTCATCGCCCATCCGGAAAGGTACGTCTTCGCGCAGGACGAGCCGATGCGCTTGGCCGAGTTGGCGAGGGAGGGAACGCTGTTTCAGATCACCACCCACTCCGTCACCGGAGGCTTCGGCGGAAACATTCAGCGCACGGCGTTCCGGCTTCTCGAATTGGGTTGGGTGGCCCTCATCGCCTCGGACGCCCACAAGCTGTCGAAGCGGCCGCCGATGTTCAGGGAGGCGGTCAGGGTGATAGCCAACCGGTACGGAAAAGAGGCGGCTCGCCGGCTGGCCGTCGAGAATCCCAGGCGCCTCTTCAACGGCGAGCGCATCGAGCCGGTGGCCTGCCGGCCGCGCCGCTGGAGGCTCGGGGGCCTTTCGGGGTGATGCTCAAGGAGCGCATTCTCGCCTGTCTCGCCGGGTTCAAGCGGGAAGAAGGGGCGACGCGAAGCAGGCTCGCCGCGGAGCTTGGCCTCTCTCCTCGCGAGAGGCGCGCGCTCGCCGCGACTCTCGACCGGCTCGCCGAGCAGCGCCTCATAACAGTATCGAGGGGACGCTACAAGTTGGCGGCAAAGCCAATGGAGGCCGCCGGCCTCTTTCACGCCTCCCGCTACGGCTATGGGTTCGTCACCATTGACATCGCATCCGAGGGCGAAAAGGACATCTTCATTCCTCCTCACGCCACCGCCGGCGCGCTCGACGGCGACCGGGTGCGCCTCCGAAAAATTGCCGAGGCTCCCGGCGCCAGAGGCCCGGAGGGGGAGATCATCGAGATTGTTGAGCGCTCCAGCCGTCCCGTGGCCGGGATCGTTCAGGGAGGTTTTCTTTTTCCGTTCGGCTTCGACAGAACGCCCATCGCCTTGCCGCGCAACGCCGGGTGCGAAGGCAAGGTCGCGGTCGCTTCCCTGTCGTTGAGGGAAGGCCCGCCGTCGGCCGAGACGGTTGAACTGCTCGGCGATTTTGGAGACCCCTCCGTTCCCATCAAGGCCGCCGAAGCCAGGTTCGGCCTGACAAGAGAGTTCCCCAAAGAGGCCGTCGCAGAAGCGGGGAGGTTTCCGGAAAAAGCGGACGCGTCCGAAATCGCCGGCAGAAGGGATTTCCGCCATTTGACGGCCGTCACGATTGATCCGAGCGACGCCAAGGATTTCGACGACGCTCTTTCGATGAGAAGAGAGGGGAACGGTTTCAGAGTCTGGGTCCACATTGCCGATGTTTCCCACTACGTCAGGCCGGGCGGAGCCTTGGACCGCGAAGCGCTGCGAAGGGGCAACAGCACGTACCTTCCCGGCTCCGCCTACCCGATGCTTCCGGAGCGGCTCTCGTCAGGCCTTTGCTCGCTCGTTCCCGGAGAAGATAGGCTGACCTTCACCGCGGAACTGGAAGTGGATTCGAAAGGGCGCCTCAAATCGTCCCATTTCTTCAAGGGCGTCATCCGCTCGAAAGCCCGGCTTACCTACGAGGAAGCGCAAGCGGTTCTTGACGGCGGGCGCGAAGTGGGCGGCGAAGCCGGCGCGCTCTTGCGCGGGCTCGACGAGCTTGCCGCGATTCTCGGAGGCGAAAGGGAGAAGCGCGGTTCATTGGACCTCGATCTTCCGGAAGCCGGCCTTCGTTTCGGAATCAACGGCCGGGTCGAGGAGATCATGCCCTCCGCAAGACTCGCTTCCCACCGGCTGGTCGAGGAGTGCATGCTCTTGTGCAACGCGGCGGTGGCCTCGACGCTGGAGGCCGCGCGCGCCGCATGCCTCTACCGCGTCCACGAGCCGCCGGACCCGAAGAGGCTAGAGCCGCTGAGGCCGCTCCTGTGCGCTCTCGGGCTGGGGGAGGCGAGCAGGGGCGACCTGGCCGATTCGTTCACGCTCCAAAGAGTCCTCGGAAAAGCGAAAGGCCACAAGGCGGAAAAGCTGGTCGCCTATCTGATTCTTCGCGGAATGATGCAGGCGCGCTACAGCGTGAAGAACGCCGGACACTACGGCCTGGCCCTCGAAAGCTATTGCCATTTCACGAGCCCCATACGGCGCTACCCAGACCTCGCCGTTCACAGATCGCTGGCGGTCCTTCTGGGTTTTGAGCAACCTTCCGACGCCACCAACGGCGAGGC
>DAHXMK010000332.1 GCA_027365515.1 Candidatus Aminicenantota bacterium | reverse complement strand
GGCTCGCTGGCGCTCGCCTACTCAGTCGAGAGCGCCGGGAGCATCGCTGGCGGAGAGAAAAAAACAACAGAAGAAAGCGCGGCCCATGGACTGACGAGGCGGGGCGCCACTGGCCGAAAAGCGCGCCGAGCGCCGTTCCCGTCATCACCAACGCCAAGCCGAGAAGGAAAGCCAGCTCGCTGCCGTAGAAAGCGACGCACAACTCGCGAAGAAGGACGACCTGCCCGAGAAGCGTCGCCAGCCCCGTCGCGAAGAGCCAAATGGCGCCTGGCTTCAGCCTCAGTGTTTTTTCTCCTCCGAAAACACGATCGCCTGGAAGGTCGAGAGCCTCGCGCCGGAGCGCCAGCAGCCGCCGCCAAGCCCGGCCTTGTGGCAAAGGTTTTCGAGCATCTCCTCGCGCCCCCAACCCTGCTCCGGCGCCACCTGAGGCAGGAAGACGGCGCTCGCGCCGCCCTTTTGCAGGAGGACTCCGTCAACGCCGATCCTGATCTGCTCGGGGCCGGCGATCGGAGCGAAGGGTGTCAGCACCGAAATATCCGCCTTCAGCAGCGGCAGCTCGGAGCTGGCGACGGGACGGAAGCGCGGGTCGTTCAGCGCCGCTTCCAGCGCCATCCGCGCGACGGTGAGGCAGAGCGGGGAATCCGACACCATGTGGCCGATGCAGCCGCGAAGGTCGCCGTGCTCGGTCCAGGTTACGAATGCGCCGCGGTGCTGGCTCAGGCCCGGCGACGTGGCACGCGGCAGCGGCACCGTCTCGGTCAACAAGTAGCGGGAGACCGTCTTTTTCACCAGCGCCAGAAGATATGACTTGTCGGCATCGGTGAGCGGGGCGCTGTCGGGCTCGCTTCCGGGCTCAAGCACGGACGTGTCGGTCTTTCCGGCTCCTCCATAGAATGCGACCGCGCCGTAGCCGACGACTTTGCCGGGCTCGCCGAGCGTCGTCTCGCCCGAGTTGGCGTAGCTCAAGACCGCCGAGCGCGTCGCCCCAAGCGCCTTGGCCGCGGCCATCGCCACGATTATCGCCCCTTCGCCGCAGGCGCACGTTCCCAGGTTTGCCGTTTTGGAGGCCATCAAGTTGTCAATGGTGGCCGTCAGGGATGTCGGGTCCAAAGAAGCCACGGCCTTAAGCGTCCTTCCGTCTATCCTCGGCGCGTCTTCCAGTGACGGGTAATGCGAAAGGTCAGACGAGGCGACGATCAGCGCCTTCTTTCCCGCGAGAAGCTTCGCGAGCGCCTGGCCGAAGCGGATCAGAAGCGCCGGGTCTTCGGCGGCTACAACCGCCGAGACCAGCTTCGCGCCGGGACAGGCGACCTGGAGAAACGGAACCTGGACCTCGACGGAATGCTCGCGAAGTTCTATCTCGGGACGCCACGCCGCTCCCGGGGCCGTTTCGAGAAGCGCCTTGGCTAGCTCCTGGTCGCAAGGCATCACTCCCAAAGGCGTCTTGAAGCCCGAGCCCTGGAAAACGGAGACGCCGGAAAATCCGGCGAGCGTGTGGTTCGTCCCGAGGACGACGATGACGTCCCAATCATAGCCTCGCGCCTGCCTGAATGCGTCGGCCGCGATCTGCCCGGAGAAGATGTAGCCCGCGTGCGGCACGACCAAGGCGATGGGCCGCTCTCCCCTCGCAGCCACCGCGTCCTCCATGAAGCCTTCGACCGCGCCCTTGAGCATCTTGGGATCGGCTGGATAGAACTTGCCGGCGACGGCCGGTTCTCTCAAGCCCCCCTGCCCCGTCTCATCGGAGAAGCTCTTGCCGAAAAGGCCGAGAATCACGAACAGGGCGGCGGCCAACAACCATTTGCAGCACATCCTCTCCTCCTCTGACGGCTATTTCCAGACGCCGGCGATCGGGCAGCCGCAGGCGGCGCACTTGCCGGCCTTCATCCTGACGGCGGTCACGAAGAAGCCCTCGCGCTGAATGCAGACGGCCTTGCACGAAGGGCAGTAGGTGTTGTTGCCGGGGTCGCCGGGGACGTTCCCGACGTAAACGTACTTGAGCCCGGCGCTCATCGCCACGCTTCTGGCGTGCTCAAGGGTTTCGACCGGAGTGGGCGGAAGGTTGAGAAGCTGGAAGTCGGGGTGGAAACGGGTGAAGTGCAAAGGGACATCGGGGCCCGCCTCCGAAACGACCCACTTCACCAGCCCGTCGAGCATCTTCTCCGAATCGTTCAGCGTTGGGACGACGAGGTTGACGATTTCCAGGTGGCGGCCAGACTTGGCCACCTGCTTGATGCTCCGAAGGACCGGCTCAAGCCTGGCGGAAGAGACGTTCTTATAGAAGTCCGGCGAGAATCCCTTGAGATCAATCTTGATCGCGTCGAGGACCTCGATCATCTCCGAAAGCGGCGCCTCGTTCATGAAGCCGCACGAGACGAGAACGCACCGCAGGCCGGCCTTGCGCGCCGCCCTGGCCGTGTCGCAGAGGTACTCGGTGAAAACCGTCGGCTCGTTGTAGGTGAAGGCGACGACGGGCGCCTTTCTCTCCCGGGCCCTCGTTACGAGCGCGCCCGGCGGCGTGAACTGGACGCGGTAGTCCTCGGGCCTCGCCTGCGAAATCTGCCAGTTCTGGCAGAACCGGCACCTGAGGGCGCAGCCCGAAGTGGCGAACGAATAGGCTTGGCTCCCGGGAAGAAAGTGGAAGAAGGGCTTCTTCTCGATCGGGTCAACGTGCTCGGTGATCGGTCTTCCGTAAACGAGGCTTAGAAGCTGGCCGCGGACGTTGATGCGCGCCTGGCATCGGCCCCTTCCCCCTTCCGGTATTACGCAGCGGCCGGCTTGACAACGAGGCGCGTTGAGCTTCATATACTCGGTGGAGGGGCCACGCCATGGAGATGGTCAAGAGCTCCC
>DAHXMK010000052.1 GCA_027365515.1 Candidatus Aminicenantota bacterium | reverse complement strand
CATGACGGCAGAGATGGCCGCCAAAGGCTACCCGGCGAACATCCTCAAGATATTCGACGTGGAGGACGACCAGACGAAGGGACGGATGGACTACAGCGGATGGCTTTCGGCCTCGGTGGACACTTCGGCCTCCCTTTCGAGCCGTTTCGTTTGGCCCTCGGGCGGTGAGACTGTTTCCAGGAGCCTTCTTACCGTGCAAGGAATCGCCTATGCCGCGGCGGGAATTGACCACGTCGAGGTTTCCACTGACGGCGCGACGTGGTTCCCGGCCGCCGGAAGCTATAGCTGGAGCTATTCGTTCACGCCGCCGTCGGCCGGCGCCTACACGCTGCGGTGCAGGGCCGTGGCCGTGGGCGGTGCCGTGGAATCACCCGGCGACAGCGCGGCCATCACGGTGAGCGATTCCGTGCCGACGACCTCCGGCACGCTCTCCCGGGACGAGACCTGGTCGGGAACGGTCAACCTTACGGGCGACGTCATCGTGCCCTCCGGCGTTACGCTTACGCTTGCCGGCGGAACTCAGGTGCTCTGCGCGCCTTGGAGCGACGACCGCCACGGCGGGATAGACCCGAGCCGCATCGAAATAATCGTCCAAGGCAAGCTCGTCTCCGGCGGGACCTCCGGAGCGCGCGTCGCGATCAGCACCGCTTCCGCCACGCCGTCGCGCGGCCATTGGTACGGAGTGCGCTACCTCGCCCCGGCGCCCAGCACGCAATCGCTCGCCTGGTGCGACTTCTCCTGGGGCTACACCGCGATCAGCAGCGCCAATGACGACAGCGGCGGAGTTTACCCGGACATTTTCCACTGCACGATCAGCCAGATGGCCGGGCTCGGCGTCGCGCTGGGGATCAAGGCCTCCGCGGCCAAGACCGCGTGGAACTTCGCCAACAACACCGTGACGAACACCTCCTCCTGCGGCGCCTATTTCTGGATTCTTTACAACGACACGGCGGGCCTACAGATGAACGTCTCGGACAACCAGATAAGCGGCTTCGGGCGAAACTACAACGGCTACGGAGGCCTCACCTTCGACATCGGCTCCGGCCGCACCGACCACCAGATATCCGTCCTGAGAAACAACGTCTCCGGCACCAGCGATGGAATGCCCGTTGACATAGGAGGGTACGGAAACTTCTCGGGTTACCTGCGCCTCGCCGACAACGTTGTGTCCACTTCCTCCGTGAACGTGGCGACCATTCAGATAAACGGCACGAGGCACGCCGAAGTGACCGGCAATGCCGTGAGCGGGGGATTCTACGGAATCAACGCCCAGGCGTGGCCTCAAACCAGCGCCGACCAGCCCTACTTCAGCGCCAACAGGGTCACCGGCACGCGCTACTCGGGCCTTCGGATAGATTCCAGCAACGCCTCTCAGAGCGCCCCGGCCCCCCTCGTTTATGACAACAGCGTGACCGACAACGCGGGCGTTGGAATGGAAATCATCGGCCAGTCCTCGTCGGTGCCCGTTTTGAGGCGCAACAACCTTTATGGAGCGGGAACCTTCGCCCTGGCGAACCACGGCCAGTCGGCGGTGGACGCTTCCGGCAATTACTGGGGCGCTTCGATAACATCGGAGATGCAGAGCGTTGGCTGCAACGCGAACATAGTGGAGATAGAGGACCACTATGACAACTCTTACTACGGCCTGGTCGCCTACTGCAACTGGGCGTCGTCCGCTTTCGGCGACCAAGCCGACATCAGGTTCACCCATTCGGGCACGGCGTTCACGATCAGTTGGTCGCCCAAGCCCTCGTTGACCTACGACTTGATCAGGGGAACGCTATCTTC
>DAHXMK010000046.1 GCA_027365515.1 Candidatus Aminicenantota bacterium | reverse complement strand
CTCAAAGTTATCTTGTCTCCAAAAATCCACTTGCCGAGCGGAATGAGCAGAACCGGAGGCAGGCTCATCAGTGCCGCCGCGATGCCGACCTTCGCGTACTTCACCGCCAAGAGCGAGAGCCATACTCCGAGGAACGGGCCGAAGATCGCGCCAAGCGTCGTGAAGAGCAGGCCGCGCTGGTCGCGCAGCTTTCGCGCGGCATCAAGAATATCTTTGCGGAATAGGGAGACGGCCCAGAGGCCGACGGCCGCGACGGCCATTCTTATCACGGTGCCAGAAAGGGCGGGCAGCGTGGTTGAGAGCCCCTGTTTGGCCATCAGCACGCCCGCCGCCTGGCACGCCGCGCCGCCGAAGGCCAGGAGGCTTCCCCTGAAGGGGTGGCTGGGCGCTCCATCCTCCTGCCGGTTCTTGGCCCCCCCGGTCACGACCCAAGCGATGCTTCCAAGCGTGATGACGACTCCGGCAAGCTCCCTTGCCGAAAGGCTCTCGCCCAGGAAGAGGAACGCCATCAGCGCGGCCAGAATAGGCCATGACGCCATCACGAGCATGGCGCGCTGCGTTCCGAGTTCGACGAGCGACTGAAAAAGAAGCGTGTCGCCGAGCGTGAGGCCCACTAGGCCCGATACGCCAAGCCACGACCAGGCCCTCGCGCCGGCGTCCAGCGGCAGAAAAGTTCCGTAGAGCGCCAAATGGGTCGAGCCGAGAAGAATTACCGC
Source organism: Candidatus Aminicenantota bacterium (assembly GCA_027365515.1). Lineage (GTDB taxonomy): Bacteria > Acidobacteriota > UBA4820 > UBA4820 > DSQY01 > JAEMPZ01. The sequence continues at coordinate 1,464 of DAHXMK010000046.1, read as the reverse complement.
GATGGCAAGCCTGACTCTATTGACCGTGTACGAGCCGATCCTCAGGCTCGCGAGCGTGAAGAAGATCGCCGTGAAGGCCCAGAACACCGAAGTGGCGAGAGCGGCCGCTTCCCCGCCAGCTCCGTGAAAGAGTTCACTCATCGCGGCCTTGCTTCAAGTGCAGATCGAAAAAGTCCAACAGCCGCGCGAAGAGGTCGGAGCGAGCCGCCTCCTCCGCGATGCCGTGGTTCATTCTGGGATAGTAGGCGGTGGCAAACGGCTTGCCCGCCTTCAAGAGCGCATCCACCATCTGAGCGCTGTTTCCGAAGTGGACGTTGTCGTCACAGAGCCCCTGCGCTATCAGGACCGGGGCTGTGAACCGGCCGGCTCCGAAAAGCGGAGAGCTTTCGCGGTAACCCGCGGCGTTATCCTTCGGGAGCTTCAAGTAGCGCTCGGTGTAACAGGTGTCGTAGTTCATCCAGTCGGTAACCGGGGCGACGGCCACCCCGGCCGCGAATGTGCCCTCCGGCGCGTTGGCTATCGTGTAGAGCGTCATGAAGCCGCCGTAGCTCCACCCCCAGACGCCCACCCGCGACGGGTCAACGAAGCCGAGCGACTTGACGTAGGCGAGCCCGGCGAGCTGATCATCGAGCTCCGCCTTGCCGAAGCGCCGCAAGAGAGGCGCTTCGAAAGCGGCTCCGCGCCTCGCCGAGCCCCTGTTGTCCACGGTGAAAACGGCGAAGCCGTGCCCGGCCAGCATCTGCGAAACGTATTCCCAGCGCCCGCCCCAGCGCTCCTGCACCATCTGGGCGTCCGGCCCTCCGTAGACGTCAATGATGAGCGGATACTTTCGAGAAGGGTCGAAGCCCCGCGGCTTGTAGAGCTTGCCGTGAAGCAAGTCTCCGGAAGGCCCCTTGAAGGTGACGAACTCGGGAGCGACAAAACCGAACTTCGCTAGGTCGCTTCCGTCCGCGGCGGCGATCTCGCGCGCTTCGCCGCTTCCCGTCGGCCTAAGCATCCAGACGGGCGGGGCGGCGGCCGTTGACGCGCGGTCTAGCCACCAATTGAACGACGGCGAGACGGAAGCTTCGTGCCACCCCTTGCCGTCGCTCAACCTTTCCACCTTTTCCTTTTCAAGCCCGGCGCGAAACAGGTTTTCTCCAAGGGGATCGTCCGCCCCCGACGAGAAATAGATCTGACTCCTCTTCTCGTCAACTCCCAAGAGTTCGTCCACATCCCACCCGGCAGGCGTCAGCGGCCGGATATCCTTGCCGCCGGCGTCACGGAGGTAGAGTCTCGCGTGGCCGTCCTTTTCGCTCACCCAGATGAACCGCCCGTCTTTCAGAAACGTGGGCCCCTCTTCGACGTTTATCCACGAAGAGGATTCTTCGGCAAGCAGGGTGATGGCCGAGCCGGCGGCCAGGTCGTACGATTTCAATTCCAGCCGGTCCTGTTGGCGGTTTAGAAGCTCGAAGGCAAGGGCCT
>DAHXMK010000040.1 GCA_027365515.1 Candidatus Aminicenantota bacterium | reverse complement strand
CCGCGATGCCTGACAAAGCAGATCGTCCGAGACTCGCGCCGCACGTTTTTTATATAAAGAGAGAGTCGGACATCCCTTCTCCCCCACTCCGACGGTTGGCCTCATCGCCCTATTTCTTTCAGCCGCGCTTTGTTGATCCGGCGAAGCGTATAAAGCGCGGGCCTTCCAAAGAGTCCGAAGGACGAGGGAGAGACGGATGGCGGCGGGGAGAAACGTCAGGCAAGCCCTCGCCTTTTCCCTCTGATGTTTCGGACCGGCGCCAACGGCTTCTCCCAAGAGCGCCGAAGGCGCGGGGAAGGCCCGCGCGTGGCGCCAGCGGCCAAGGTGAGAGATAGGGAAATAGGTGTCCCTATTTTATTGCAGGCCACTTTCAGACACGCCGCCCAAGCGCAACCCGCTGGCGCAAAGCGCCAGCGCGAAAAGGGGCGGAACACTTGATTGCGAGAATACAGGATGACACCCTACTACTTGCTTCATTGCATCCTCTGCATGGCCGAAATCATTTGTCTTGCCGATTCGCTGTCTGGCGTCCCAAAGACATATGATTTTAGATTGCCAACTCGTTTCCATGCCTGGGCGCCGGGCACTGAGATATGACGGCTGTAAAATAGACCTAACAACTCTCCGTGCTCGAAAAAAAGAGCTATCCTGACTTCTGGATGTGGACTGACGGTGTGGCTTTCACTCAGCATATAGAGCGACATGTCCTTGCTAACGAGGTTAGATATCTCCTTCAAGCCAATAGACTCGATGAGCGGCGCGCATTCGGTCAGAGTGACAGGTCTCTTTTTCTGCAGAAATTCCGATAGCCGGTTTTCAGGTATAGACTCGCTTTGAATGGCATAAGTTCGGACATAACCCTCCGCCCAACAATAATTTCCATCCGGACTATCCTCACACAACACGTAGAGGGAAGAATAGGTCACCCCGATTCTCGAACCATTAATTCCGTCGTAAAGGCTGTGTCCTGCGGGTATATGTTGTGGACCAAGAGGTGTCTCTTCAGGCTTTGTTTGCACTGCCACAAGAATTTTGCACCATCCGTTTTCAGGAGGGCCACAATCAACGCTGACGCCTTCATATAGAACCATGACTATGGTTCCATTAGGATGATCATAAACCGCTGACTGTCCCTTAATAGTCTCCGCGCGAGATGCAACGCCGAAAACGATTATAAACAATAACGCTACCCAAGAACACGCTTTCGCCTTCACTTCAACCTCCAAGAAAGGGGCCATTTCATTCGCCGGCTGGACGGCCGAATCCTTGAATGACGCCCCAAAATGGTATTGATCCAGAAGTTGGCCAAGTGGCATAAAAAGCCCCCTTCTTATCGCCTCTCGCGGCTGAATAAGTTGCGGTTGTGTCCCCACTTTATATCTGGAGACACATTAATTATTTCTCTTTCGTGTCGCTCTTGCGCCATGGTTTCTGGGGCTTCAGCGCGCTGCATTCTCTCGCCTCTGACCTTCCTTGGCCACCGCGATACTATTGATCGCGATGCAGCGTGACCTATGACCTGCGTGCCTTTAGCTTGCTGCCCTTGCGCGACCTCTTGCATCGTCCCGTTCTGCCCCGCAAGCGCAGTGTAATCCTCAGCGCCGTCAGGGGCAGAGCTTGCGAAGCCGGTTGTCATGGCGCAAAGCGCTGGACGCCGTACTCCTTCATCCGCCGCCAAAGCGTCACGCGGCTCATCCCCAGTCTTTGGGCGCTGAGGCCGATCCGCCACTTTGTCTCTTCCAGGGCGCGGATGATCAAGTCCCTTTCCAGGTTTTCCAAAGGCGCGCGGATCTGGTGGAGCTTGATGGGCGGCACCGGCGTCGAGCCGTCAACCGCGAGCGGAAGGTCGGAAGCCCGGATCACCCCGCCCTGGCACCGGATGGCGGCGTGCTCGATGATGTTTTCCAGCTCGCGTATGTTCCCCGGAAAACGGTAGTTCATCAGCCGGGTCATCGCCTCGGCTTCGATTCCCTCAAGCCTCTTCGACGTCATTTTGGCGGCGCACTTCTTGAGGAAGAGGCCGGCGAGCAAAGGTATGTCCTCGCTCCTATCCCTCAAAGGCGGCAACGGAATTCTGAAGACGTTCAGGCGATAATAGAGGTCCTGCCTGAAGCTCCCCTTCGCTATCGCCTGCTCAAGGTCGCGGTTGGTCGCCGCGATCAGCCTGACATCCACTTTGACGGTGCGCGAAGAGCCCACCTTCTCGAACTCGCCCTCTTGCAGGACACGAAGGAGCTTGACCTGCGTGGTTACGGGGGCGTCTCCGATTTCGTCCAGGAAGAGCGTGCCGTGGTTTGCCATCTCGAACCGGCCCGCCTTCTCGGACGCCGCGCCAGTGAATGCCCCCTTGACGTGGCCGAACAGCTCGCTCTCGATCACCCCCTCGTTCAACGCCGCGAAGTTGACCTTGACCAGCGGGCGGCCATTTCGCACCGAGTTCGAATGAATCGCTTCGGCCACCAGCTCCTTGCCGGTTCCGCTCTCTCCGGTTATCAGGACGTTGCTGTCGGTCACCGAGACCATCCTGATCAAATTGAACACT
>DAHXMK010000027.1 GCA_027365515.1 Candidatus Aminicenantota bacterium | reverse complement strand
CTGGTCGAGCGCCCCAGCATTTACGCGGGCGGCGACAAGAACGGCGCCGATTATTACTATCCTGTCCTCGCCGGGGCGCCCCCATCTTTTTTCCATCCGCAGTTTGGACAAGCTACCGCCCCCTCTTTCAACGGTGTTCCGCACTCTCCGCAAAATGCCATTTTTTCCTCCCGTCGCGCCGAACGCTGCAACTTATTCGCGCAAGCCCGGCTCTGTTTTTAGTTATAACCCGACAGATCGGGATCAGTCAAGGAGTATTCACGACCCCAATCCCGCAATGGATATACGACAGTGCGCTCAAATTGCCACGAATGAGTCATTGAGTCCCAATGGCCGTTCACTTAAGAAGGGATTGGGGGCCATCGAGCCGAAGGCGAAGAGGGCGTCCAAGGGCGGGGGTTCCTCCGTCTGGCTTTGCCAGCGGAGGGGGAGGGAATGGCCCTCCCGGTTAGGTAATAGAAGTCTTCTCTTCGGCATGGCACAATCGTCCGCCGGAGGCACACATCTCCATCGCGGAATTATAGCCCGACGATAGCCACATCCGCCGGCTAATCTGGTATCATACGGGCGGCCCGGTGCATCGGGCTTGGATGGGAGTGAGCTTGTCTGGCAAGGACAGGATAGTAATAATCGGCGCCGGATTCGCGGGGGCTTCAACCGCGTGGTGGCTTACGAGGCTAGGGGCCGAGAGCCCGCTCGTCCTCGAGCAGGAGGAGTTTCCCGGCGTGCACGCCTCCGGCAAAAACGCGGGAATCGCACGCCAAGCCGAGCGTGACCTTCCCACTTCGGCTCTGTGTACTCTGGGCGCCGAGTTCCTGCGGAGGCCGCCGGATGGCTTTTGCGAAACGCCGTTGATCGAGGTGACAGGAGGCCTGCTGTACGATGCCTCGGGCAAATGGGCGCCGTTGCTGGGCCAAATCCACCGTACGGCGCTCCAGGCAGGAGCCGAGGCGCTCATGGTCGAGAGGCGTTTGGCGATCGAGATGGCCCCAGCTTTCGACGGGGCTCCCTTCGACCAGGCCCTATTCTGTCCGAAGGATGGCTTGGTTGATATTCACGCCCTGCTCACCTCTTACCTGCGGAGCCAGGAGGTTCTTACCGGGACCAAGGTTACCGGCTTCGAGCGCTCGGGTTCGAGGATCACCGGCGTCGTGGCCGGCTCGCGCCGTTTCGAGGCGAAGGCCGTTGTCATGGCGGCGGGCGCGTGGGCCTCGGAACTGGCGAAGCTGGCCGGAGCGGCGGACCTGAAGCTCACGCCGCGGCGGCGCCACCTTTTCCACACCGGGCCGATGGCCGGCCTGAATCCCCGCGCGCCCTATCTCTGGTCGCTCAATCCGGAAGTCTACGTGAGGCCCGAAAGCGGCGGCTGGCTCATGTGCCCCTGCGATGAAGCCGTCTTCCCTCCGTGCGCGCCCCCGGTGGACGAGGAGGCGGCGAACCAGCTCGCGGTCCGCCTCAAGACGGCCCTGCCGTCGCTCGCATCGTCGCCGGTGGCAAGAAGCTGGGCGGCGTTGAGGACCTTCTCGGCCGACGACGGCTTCGTCATCGGCAAAGACCCGCTCGTTGACAACCTGTATTGGGTTGCGGCGCTTGGGGGTCATGGCATGACCTCCTCCGCCGCCGTCGGCCAGCTTGCGGCCAGCTTGATCCTGGGCACGGTTCCGCCTGTTGATCCAACGCCGTTTTCGCCCTCAAGGTTCGCCTGATCGAGTTCGGCGGCATGACACGGGACGGCGGCCAATCAAGAAGCGCCGCCCTTTCTGGCTTTTGCCGCGGCTATGGGATAGAATACAAATGGACGCGGGGTTTTTGCTTAAGGAGCGTTTGCCATGGGAACGGAAACAGCCAAGACGGAGCGGATAGCTCTTTTTATAGATTTCTACAACGGCCAGTTGGACATCGAGACCATACTTGACGCCTTGAGGGAGCGCGGCATAATCCTCTTGAAGAAGGCGTACGGCGACTGGCAGAAGTTCGCTCAATTCCGCCGCTCGCTGGCCGAGCACGGAGTCGAGCTGGTCGAGCGCCCCAGCATTTACGCGGGCGGCGACAAGAACGGCGCCGACATTCAGCTCGCGCTGGACGCTCTCGAAGCGTGCATCACCAACCACCACATAGACACCTTCGCGATCGTTTCCGGCGACAGCGACTTCCTGCCGCTGATCACCAGGCTACAGAACTTCAACAAGCGGGTGGTCGTCCTTGGGATGCGCAAAGCCACGTCGCCGGCGATCATGCGCAACTGCAACGAGTACCTGGCCTACGAGAACCTCCAGGCCGCCGCGAAAGCCAAGCGCGCGAAGCCGGCGCGCGTGCCCGCGAAGGCGCAAGAGGAGGCCGGCGAGCCGAAGGGCCTCGAAGATGCGTTCGCCCTTCTCGGGCGGACCATGGCTCTTCTGGAGGACGAGGACCGGGCCGTCAATTCGTCGCTCCTGAAACAGAAGATGGTCCAGCTGGACCCGGCTTTCGACGAAAAGACATACGGCTTCGAGCAGTTCAAGGCGTTTCTCGCCGCGGCTCAGAAGTCGAAGATAATACACATCGGGAAAAAGGAGTCGGGCGTCTATCCCATCTCGCTGGGCCGAAAAGGCCGCGAGCTCGAAGAGGAAGAGGAGTGACGCGCGGAGCTCCCAGCTTCTGAAGAAAACAGGACAGGAAGGAAAATGTACAAGAGACTGATGATCAACCAGCTCCCATCGCACGCGGGCGAAACCGTCACTTTGCACGGCTGGGTTTACAACAAGCGCTCGTCGGGCAAAGTGCGGTTTCTGATTCTCAGGGACGGCACCGGTTACCTCCAGTGCGTCGCGTTCGTGAACGACGTCTCGGCGGAGCTTTTCGAGCTCGTGGACGTGATCAGCCTTGAGTCGTCCGTCACCGTGACCGGCATCGTCCGCGCCGACAAGCGCGCTCCGGGCGGCGTCGAGTTGGGCATCACTGAACTGAAGCTCCACCACATGGCCGAGGAGTACCCCATCGGCAAGAAGGAGCACGGCACCGGCTTCCTGATGGAGAACCGCCACCTCTGGCTCCGCTCGTCGCGCCAGGTGGCGATCTTGCGCTGCCGCTCCGAGATCGCGCAGTCGTTCAGGGATTTTTTCTACGAGAACGGCTTCACGCTGATTGACAGCCCCATCCTCACGCCAGCCGCGTGCGAGGGGACAACCACCCTTTTCGAAACCGACTACTTCGGCGAGAAGGCCTTTCTTTCCCAGTCCGGCCAGCTTTATCTAGAACCGGCCTGCATGGCGCTCGGCAAGGTTTACTGCTTCGGCCCGACCTTCAGGGCCGAGAAGAGCAAGACCCGGCGCCATCTCATGGAATTCTGGATGCTCGAACCGGAGATCGCCTTCGCCGGGCTCGAAGACGTCATGAACCTCTCCGAGGAGTTCTTGGTTTACGTCGTCGGGCGCGTCCTCGGCCGCTGTAAGGAGGAACTGAAGATCCTCGAGCGCGACACGTCGAAGCTCGAAAATATCCAGAAGCCGTTCCCGCGCGTTTCTTATAAAGAGGCGGTGGAAAAGCTTCACTCGCTCGGCTCCGACGTGAAATTCGGCGACGACTTCGGCGGAGACGACGAAACCATCCTGACTCAGCAGTACGACCGGCCGATCATGGTCCACCGCTACCCCTCTGCCGTCAAGGCATTCTACATGGAGCCGGACCCTCAAGACCCGAGCCTCGCCCTCTGCGTTGACGTTCTCGCGCCCGAGGGCTACGGCGAAATCATCGGCGGCTCCGAGCGCATCCACGACCACGACCTGCTGCTCAAGAGAATCAACGACCACGGCCTGCCGCAAAAGGCCTTCCAGTGGTACCTCGACATCCGCAAGTACGGCTCCGTCCAGCACGGCGGCTTCGGCATCGGCTTGGAGCGCACCGTCGCCTGGATATGCGGCCTGCCTCACGTGAGAGAGACGATTCCCTATCCCAGGATGCTCTATCAATTGTACCCGTAGTCGGTTGATGAGTTGATAAGTTTATGGGTTGATGAGAGGAGAATGCGGTTCAGTTGATGAGGTTGCAGGACAGGGACATGGGCGTTCCGCTGGTCCCATGAACTCGTAAACTTATCTTCTTATCAACCAGTGGTCACGGCCCTTCGTCCCAGAGGCTACGATGATATTCGGGCTTGTTCTGATCCTCGTCGCCGTGCTCGTCCTTCCCTTCTTGTTTCACCGCGTAGAGCGCAACATCGAGATATTTCTTTTTGTCATGGGCATCGCTGCGGCGGTGGCGGGAGGCGCCCTCAACGGCGGCCTCTTGCGTGATGCGCTCGTTCATCCCCTGCCAATAACCGGCGCGGTTCTGGTGATGGGCTTCGCCTTCAAGTGGGCCAGGCGCCCGCTTGAAAGGCTGATCGGGCCGGCCATCGCAGCGATCGGGCCGCGCTGGCTCACCTTCATCGTCATCCTTCTGCTTGGGGCGCTTTCAAGCGTGATCACGGTCATAATCGCGTCGCTGCTTCTCGTCGAGTACGTCTCGGTGCTCAAGCTCGAACGCAAGGCGGAGATCAAGATCGTCGTCACCGCCTGCTTCGCTCTGGGCCTTGGCGCAGGGCTCACGCCGCTTGGGGAGCCGTTGAGCACGATAACCGTTGCAAAGCTCGCCGGGCCGCCGTATCACGCCGGCTTCTGGTTCCTGGTCGCGAACCTCGGGCTTTGGATCGTCCCGGGCGTCCTTGCGTTTGCGGCGATGAGCCTTTTCCTGCACGAGCCCAAAGCATCCTCGCCGGGGGAAAGCCTGGTGGAATCGGAAGCCGAGGCGCGGGTGGACGAAAGCTACCGGGACGTCTTCATGCGCGCCTTCAAAGTCTTCCTATTCGTGATGGCGCTTGTCTTTCTCGGCGAAGGGTTCAAGCCGCTCGTGGACGAGTTCGTCCTGAAGCTCGGCCCGCCGGTGCTTTTCTGGGCCAACTCGGCCAGCGCCGTCCTCGATAACGCCACGCTTGCCGCCGCAGAAATATCTCCAGGCATGAGCCTCGCCCAGCTTCGCGACGTGCTCCTGGGCCTTCTGATCGCCGGCGGAATGCTGATACCGGGGAACATTCCCAACATCATCGCGGCGTCGAAGCTCGGCATCTCGATGAAGGAATGGGCGCGCTTCGGCGTTCCCGTCGGCCTTGTCGCCATGGCCGTCTGCTTCGCCCTGCTCCTCTTGTTCTGATCGCCGCCATCGCCCGGCGGGCAGCGGAAGGAAGTATGTGGGTTGATAAGGGTGACATTCGGCGTGCAGGCTCGGGGCGAATTCTAAATGTTGAATTCTGAATGTTGAATTGAGGCACGCGGTCACAGATCGAATTTCAAGTTTTGAATTTTGAATGCTGAATTGAGGTAAGCTTTATTCGATAGACGTAGTACCTCCATTCAAAATTAAAAATTTAGAATTCAACATTCAGCGTCTTCCTCCATTCAAAATTAAAAATTGAAAATTCAAAATTGTGGTTCATATAAACATATCCGCTTACAAACTTGCCTTTCACCCAGGGAAGGACAGGAGCAAGGTAACAAAGGCCCTCGAACAGGAGTGGTCCCTTCCACCCCCCGCTTCTTGACATCGGCCGCGACTGGGCATAGTCTCATTATCGGAGAAGGGGGATCTGCTCGCCACAATTTGTTTTCGGGGAGATTCCCTACTTGATGACGCCACGGCGTGACCCTGCGAACGCGCGCGCATATGCGGAGCTATGCGGCAAAAATAAAGATGGAAACGATAATTCGTCAAAAATGGAGTGTGTCCGCGACGCCATCCGTGCGCGGCGGCAAGCCTCATGTCTCCAGTTCGCGATAGGCTTGGCTCTTGATTCCCGGCCCCCGGGTTGCTGACGCTTGGGATATCGCTTAAAATGCAGCATGGCGAGGGATTGGCTAACGTGAGAGTGACGGCTTGAGCATAGAAGGTGCCATAAGGGTATTGAATGGCCTCGTGCAGCATAAGCTTCTTGAGAGCTATGCGCTTGGTGGAGCAATGGGTGCCGCATTTTACATGGAACCGATGGTTACTTACGATCTGGATGTGTTCTGCACGATGCCGGGCGCCGCTGGCGCTTCAGCTCTGATTGATCTAGGCCCACTGTACGCCCACTTGAAGGAACACGGCCACTCTCCAAAAGCGGAGCATGTTGTTATAGAGGGAATTCCAGTGCAATTCCTGCCGGCTCATTCCCCTCTGCTGAAAGAGGCAGTTGCGAAGGCGGTGGCCAAAAAGGTTGGAGCATCCAGGACTCGCGTCATCACGCCCGAGTTTTTGATTGCCATCATGTTGAGCGTTGGCCGCGCGAAGGACAAGTTGAGGGCGGCCGCGATGCTGGAGCAGGCGGCACTAGACCGTGAAGCCCTAAAGAAGATCATCGCGCGGCATGGGCTTTTGGCGCAGTGGAGAACTTTACAGGCGGCGCGGAGGCCATAAGGCCGATGGAAACAGTACGCCATGCATACTTCCGAGCCATCGAGGCGAAGGCGGCGCGCAGGCGAAAGCTCGCGAGGCTGCCCATCCTGGAGAAGATTAACATCATCGTTGACATGCAACGAGCGTTGAACGCGCTTTGCCGCGCGACTGGCCGCCCCGTGCGCCCTGAATGGCCCTCAGAGACGGCTGAACCGCGAAGGCGCTCGGCCGGCAGCCGGCGATTCCCAAAGAACTGCACCTGACAAGGTAATGGATGGAAGATCGGTGACGCAATAGGCCAGCACTTCATTTACGCGGGCTATCGTCGCCGCTCCAACACGAAGGGCGTTTGAAAGATGGCTCGGAATCCTTTACCTGGCGGCAGCGGGACGGTGCCCTCCGCGATGATCCGTGACCCGGCTGCGGCCTATTCCCCCGGCGGCGGCAAGAAGCTCATGGAGTGCGTCCGCGACGCCATCCGCGCGCGCCACTGCGAATGGTGAACGGTGAACAGCGAACTGGGAAGGAAAAGAAGGACGAACGGCGATATCGAGGAGCGGGCCCTGCGTTTTGCCGTCCGCGTGGTGCGGCTCGCGCAGGTTTTGGAAAATGGGCGCGGAGTTTCGTCAGTTATCGGCAAACAGATTTTACGTGCCGGGACGTCCATTGGGGCAAACCTCCATGAAGCCAAGGGAAGTCAGAGCCGAGCGGACTTCATTTCAAAGTGCTCCATCGCCTGCAAGGAAGCGCATGAGACGCTTTACTGGCTGGACTTAATCGTCGCCGCGGACCTTATGGAAGAGAGGGAACTCACCGGTTTGGCTCAGGAATGCGACGAACTCGTTGCCATTCTGACTACCATTGTGAAGCGTTCAAAGGACCATCTGTAACTTCCCCCTTCACCGTTCACCGTTCCCCCTTCACCGTTCCATGGCCGCGATGTCGGCCAACTCGAAGGCGTGGTGCGGGCCAAGAAACCGCAGCACCTGCCAGTCGTCCTGACCCCCACCGAGGTGAGGGCCATTTTGGACAGGATGGACGGCACGCTCAAGCTTATGGCTTCACTGCTCTACGGCTCGGGCCTCAGACTCATGGAGTGCATGCGGCTCAGGGTTAAAGATGTTGACTTCGGCCGGGGTGAGATTACAGTGCGGTCGGGAAAGGGCAACAAGGACCGGGTGACGGTCCTGCCCGGCTCGGCCGTTGCTCCTCTCCATGCCCACCTGGACCGCGTGCGCGAACTCCACCGCAGGGATCTTGCCCAGGGTTACGGAGAGGCGCCTCTTCCAGGGGCTCTTGTACGGAAGTACCCCAATGCCGGACGGGACTGGGCATGGCAGTTTGTCTTCCCCTCCGCGGTGCGATCCCCTGACCGCGCAACGGGCAAAGTCCACCGTTTTCATGCGAGCGAACGTGGCTTGCAGCGCGCGGTGCGCGACGCAGCCACGGCGGCGGGCATTCCCAAGGCCGTCGGGCCACACACTTTCCGCCACTCATTTGCGACGCACCTTATTGAAGCAGGCCAGGACATAAGGACGGTCCAAGAGCTGCTCGGCCACTCGGACGTGAGCACCACGATGATATACACACATGTTCTCAACAGGGGTGCAAAGGGAGTAAAAAGCCCCCTGGATGAGTCATGACCAGGTTAGGCGACACGGCGCTGTCGCCTAACCTGGCGGGGCAAGAAGTTGACTTGGCGCACGGGGCTGACTATCATGGACTTGCCGAACGGGGCTGGGAAACGATCCCAGATTAGGCGACACATTCCGTGTCGCCTAACACCTTCCCAGTCGCCCATTCTGCGTTAGGTGTCGAAAGAGGCGAACATGCCCACAGACTATATTTCCTTCGTTCTCGACACGACTTCCGAAGAACTGCAGATCCATTGCGATGAGCAAGGGTTGCTACGTCTTGCCAGCGTTCTTCAACGCCTTGCCTCTAACACCCAACCTGGCCACTTCAATCACGACCACCTCATGACAGCAGAATGGGGTGGTACAGAGCTCTCCACCGCAGCAAGTCCCGGCAAGACAATCCATCACGTTAAGGTCTATTGCCATAAGGGTCCGCAGTGCCAGCTCTGAGAAGTCGACACCCAACAGCTAATAGAGGCGGCATTGTCAAGGGGCATGGTTTTGCTTTCCGTCCGAATGTAGAGAGGGGCGGGATGGATCGGGCAAGCGGGTTTTAAGAGGCCTTACCTTTGTTTCTTTCATTACCCGGAATCTTTTTCATTGCATCCGTCTTTGGCCTTCGGGCCGGGGCTCGGGGGCTTGGGAAGCGTCCGAACCAAACAGCCAAACGGGGTCGCCCGTGGGGGCGCCACCAGAAGATGAAGGGTGCCGCGGCGGTGCCATTCAGCAAGCGGCGGGGTAGCCAAGAGGCTCCTCCAGTTAGATTCGGCATGGCGCCGCGGGCGGACGCGGTGGAAAAGGATTCCGTGGGGCAAGGCGGCTCCAGTCAACGCGGCGGGATCGTCCCAGTTAGGCTGTCCGGGATGCCGCCTTGCCCCGTTCCATGGTTTTGGAAGAGTTTTGTTTTGTCGTAATCGGTTCCCTCCTTGAGGATGTGATAGACGGCTTGGGCGAGACGGTGTCCAAGTATGTCGGTGGCGATGAGCTTGGAGGCGCGGCCCTGGTGGCAGGCGGCCTGGCGGTCGTAAAAGGCGCGAAGGTCTGGGTAATGGCGTATGGCGCACTGGGCGGCTTGCGTGAAGGCTGATTTGAGATGGGGGTTCCCTTGTTTGGAGCCTCTGCCGCGCTTGGAGCGGCCGCCAGAAGTTGCGGTTCCGGGCACGAGGCGGCAGTAGCTGGCGTAGTGGCGGGCGGAGCGAAAGCGTGACACGTCCCCGGTCTCGTAGAAGATGATGGCGCAGAGGGCCTTGCCGAGACCCGGGACGTTCTTGAGGCGGCCATAGCCGTCCTTGTCTGACGCGGCTTTGAGGATCATCTCCTCGGTCTCCTTGATTTGGCGGGTGAGAAGCGTGATTCTTTCCAGTTCATGGCTGCATAGGATGCGGACGGAAGGATCGGCGACGAGCGCTTCAATGTCACCGCCGTCCCAGACCTTTGCCGAGTTGCGGGTGTGGCCGAGGATTCCGTGCTGATAAAGCTTAAGGCGGAGGGCGGCGTAGCCGTGAGCACGGATGGCGACAAGGCGTGAGCGGTGGCGGACAATATCTCTGATGGTACGGGTTCCCTTGGGGTAGACGTAGGCTTCTGGCAACATACCGGTGGCGAGGAGCTTCGCGAGGGTGAAGGCGTCGCGGCGGTCGGTCTTGACCTTGGCTTTTGTGATCATGTAGAGGCCGAGGGTGTGGGCCAGATGGACGTCGTAGCCGGCGTCCTGGAGGCCGTCCACGAGCCAGTACCAATTGAACGTTGATTCAACGGCGATGGAGAGGTCCGGCCCGAACGGGCGCAACAGGAAGAGAAGCGCTGCCAAGTCATTACGAACGGTTCTGTCCAGGACCCTGGAGAGGTTCTGTTCAGTCACGCATACCTGCATCGTGCTTGCATGAAGATCAATTCCGCAGTACATTCTAGCCATGGGCGGCCTCCTTTCAGAGAATGGGCATTCCGAGCATGGCACAACGCCATACCCGGAGGCCGCCTCTATTCATTGTCAATGCGATGCAGCGGACCGGTCCGCAAGCGGATCAGTCCGCTCTGGCCGGAACTTATCTCCGTCCTCACGTGTTTTGCGCGGTGCCCGGTCGGCCGCTGAACGCGGGCGTTGGCTTGCCTAAATAAGGAGCAATCGTGCTTAGCTTCTTACAGCGGTTCTTTTCGGCCGAGGACGGTTGGTCGGTTGATGGAAAGAAACTAACCGAAAAGGACATAGAACAAATAGGGCAAACCATAGAAGAAACGGGGCCCGTTCTTATGAAGCACTGGTTCTATCGCGGATCCAGCAATCCCGCTTACCGTGTATTTACCGATATCCAAGAATTGAAAGAATACCTATTTGCTTCAGCCGCCGCTGGGGACGCAATCGATGTGTGGTGCCTAGACTCGCTGCTAGAAACCAAACCGCTTGGCACGCTCTTCTCCGGCAAGTGTGCTAACGAAGCAGGTGAAGTGCCTCAAGGGGGCGCATATTGAAAGGCAGGCCAACCAGCTGTGGCAACGGACCGGTCCACGGGGTTGCTTCACCTAATGCCCTTTGCGGGGGGCCCTATGCACCAAAGGCTTACTGTGATTGGCTTGACCCGGCCCGGTACACGCGGCGTTAGGTGCGCGATGAAATGACCAACAGGCCCTCCGAGCAACTCTATCTCGCCGGGAGCTTCAGCTGGCCTAGCGAAGCACATCTCGCTAAGAGCCGCCTTGAGGACGAGGGTATCCGGTGCTATATCGCAAACGAATATACAATCTCCGCAAATTGGCTCTACTCGAATGTCCTTGGAGGCGTCAAGGTCTATGTTGAATGGCGAGATATCAACAGAGCAAAGATGATCTTAAGCCAAGACGACTCGCATCTAGTTGCTGATCAGCTGCCGCAACCCGATGTTGACACAACAGAATCCAGCGATTCCCTGCAAGAGCAAAGGCGCGCAGGCTACAGAAATAGGGGCCTGCTCAGCCTGTTGCTGTGGCACATTCCGGTGATTGGCCACATCCTGTGGCAGTTTCCATTTCCCATAAGGCAAGGTCCCCGGACAAACGATGATCATGCAACCAAAAGACCTACCGACTAGCGGCGCACCTAACAGGGCGATGAAGCTAATGAGCGCATCGGCTGAGCCCGCTAACCTGTACGGTGCGGCTGCAAAGGCAACCGGAGGCGGCCTTGCGTTTGTAACCTGTCGCCCGCGTTAGGCGGATATCAATGAGGGTAGGTCAATGAACATATTTGGTATCGGTCCCATTCTCGCTATTGTCGGCGGCATCGGATTCCTAATTGTTGTCACGCTCCATCAGTCGTTCGGCATCATGCTATCAGTGCCATCACCATGGCGCCAGTTGTTCGTTGCTCTCGGGGTGTTCTTTTGTGCGGCAGGCCTATACTTCTGGCTATCATCCATCTATCTGATAGGGCGTGCTTTCAGGGTTCACCGGCTTGAGACCTCAGGCGCCTATCGCTTTTCTCGAAATCCAATGTACGCGGCATTTATCGTCTTCTTGATCCCAGGTGTCGGGTTCATTTTCAATAACCTGCTAATCCTTTGCATCTCACTTTCCATGTATGCTGCATTCAAAATGCTGATTAGCCGAGAAGAAGAATGTCTGAGGCGAATCTACGGCGCCAGGTACGAGGAATACGAACGCAACGTGGCGCAGCTTATTCCTTTCGTCAAAGTATAGATGCTGTACTCCTACGACAGCTCCACAGTGAGCAGCCCGCTATAAAAACAAACGCGTTGCAGCGGAACGGCTCCTGCGGACGCCGGTCCGCTAAGGCCGGAACTTGCCTCCGTCTTCAGGTCCGTTGCGCGGTGCCCGGCCGCTGAACGCTGGCGGATGCCCTTCGCAAAAGAGGTCTGGGCCCGGTTGGCGGGGCGCCCTCAGAGCAGACTTGACCCAAGCTTCTACGCGTCTTATCATTTAGCCTGAGAGGTGGCGGTGAAGGTTCGCGATGTTCTGAAGATCATAGAGAAGGACGGTTGGTATCAAGTTGTGCGCGAAGGAAGTCACAGACAATTCAAACATCCAACCAAGCCTGGTCGAGTAACCATTGCAGGCCATCCCGGTGACGACCTCGCACCTGGAACGCTTGGCAGCATTTTCAAGCAGGCCCAAATCAAGAAGCCGGGCAGAAAGTAGGGTGAATCGGTCATGTACCGTTTCCTAGTAGTAATCGAGAAGGCAGAAAGCAATTTCTCCGCATACTCTCCGGACCTTCCTGGCTGCGTGGCAACAGGCAGAACAAGAGAGCAGGCCGCCGAAAACATGCACAAGGCTATTCAAATGCACATCCGCGGTCTTCGAGAAGATCGTCTCCCCGTCCCCAAGCCGCATACAATCGCAGAATTCATAGCAATTCCGGAGTAGGGGTCAGGTCTTGTAATGCCACATTGTCTCTGATAAGCTTCTCTCCGGCTCCTGCTGGGTTGGCAGGTGCTGAGTTCGCGTAGCCACTTCCGAGAGGGAGGGGAGGATGGCGCGTCCGCTGAGGGTGGAGTATGCGGGTGCCGTGTATCACGTCACGAGCCGGGGAAACGGGAGGCAGGCGGTCTTCCTGGACGACAAGGACCGGACCCGCTTTCTCGATGTCTTGGCGAAGGCGGTTAAGCAGCGAGGCTGGGTGGTCCACGCCTACTGCTTGATGGGCAACCACTACCACCTGCTGGTCGAGACGCCTCAGGCGAACCTCTCCCTCGGGATGCGCGGGCTGAACGGCGAGTATACGCAGGCTTTCAACCGGCGCCACGGGCGCTGCGGGCACGTCTTCCAGGGAAGATTTGGCGCGGTACTCTTGGAGAAGCAGTCACATCTTCTCGAATTGTGCCGGTACGTCGTTCTCAATCCAGTGCGCGCGCGAGGGATGAAGGTTCACCGGCCGGAGCAGTGGCACTGGTCGAGCTACCGGGCGACAGTTGGGCTGGATGAGACTCCACCCTTTTTGACGACCGATTGGGTGCTTGGGCAGTATGGGCGCGGGAGGAAACAGGCGGCGGAAGCCTACAAGCGCTTCGTGGCGGAGGGCCTATTGGTTCGAGGCAGGGAGGTGATGCCAGCCGGCGGCCTTGCGATTGGATCAGAGGAGTTCCTGAGCGAGGTACGCAAGCGGATCGGGGAGAAGGGGGCACTGAAGGAGCACCCCAGAGCGCAGCGTATGGTGGGCCGGCCATCCCTAAAGACGCTCTTCAACAAAGAGGTGCTTGCGGATCCAACGGCCCGGAAACGCGCGGCCATCGAGGCTTACGCGAAACACGGCTACCGTCTATCGGAGATTGCCCTGGCCCTCGGCGTGCACTACAGCACTGTCAGCCGGATTGTGAACGGCAAGGACTAAGGCGAATGGAACGTAATGTGGCAACACAAGACCTGACCCCTATGTGTCCTTCAAGGCCTCTGTGATGACGGACATTACTAGATGCTGATTCTCTTCGCTCTCATTACGGCTGTATCCTGTCTTTGCCTGGTGGCAAGTGAGCGAGGCGATTCAAGAATCGGCGTCTCCATTTTCAAGGGAATTGCTTCCTCGGCTTTTGTCGGCGCCGGCATCGCCGCCGGCGCGTTTGCCTCCGGGTACGGGAGGTTGGTTCTTCTGGCGCTCGCGTTCTCGTGGCTCGGAGATTTGCTTCTCATCCCCAAGAACCGCCGCCATTTCTTTCTTCTTGGCATGGCCTCCTTCCTCCTCGCCCATCTCGCATACTGCGCGGCCTTTATTTCGCGGGGCATTTCAACGACGGCGATCGCCCTCGCGTCGGCGGCGATGGCCGTGGTCGCGCTCGCCCTCTACCGCTGGCTTGGCCCTAGCTTGTCCGGCGCTTTCAAATTCGCGGTGCCGGCTTACATCCTCGCGATTTCCTGCATGACGGTTCTCGCGGCGTCGGCTTCGGCCATCATGCGCGATCCGTTGCCGCTCGTTGGCGCGATCCTCTTTGCGGCTTCCGACGCGGCCGTGGCGAGAGACCGCTTCGTAGCGCCCGCCTGGCCCAACCGCGCCGTTGGCCTGCCTCTCTACTACGCAGCCCAGCTTCTAATGGCAATGACGGCTCTGCGTTGAGTGGAACGATTTTGGCTGGCAAGGCGGCGCCCAAGAACCCCGGGCACAGGCTTGGAGAGAATGAAGGCCAAGAAGCTGAGCCTTTGAAGAAGTGCAAGCCTTCGCCCGCCGCGCTTGACGCTTCCTGAGCCATGAGGTCTAATGGATGAGGCATGAGGCTCTGGACGGTCCACCCCAAATATCTCGATGCGCAAGGGCTCGTCGCCGCGTGGCGGGAGGGGCTTCTCGCGCAAGCCGTTATTGCAGGACGGACGAAGGGCTACAAGCGCCACCCCCAGCTTGAGCGGTTCCTTGCCCATCGCGACCCGCCTCGATTGATCGCCTCATACCTGTGGCCGATCTACGATGAGGCCAAGGCGCGCGGTTACAGTTTCGACCACTCAAGGATCAGCCTCGCACCAGGCCGCGTTAAGATGAACGAGAATGAAGGCCAGTTGATGTTCGAATGGGGCCATCTTCAGGCGAAGCTGAAGAAGCGCTCTCCAAATATCTGGCGGCGCTGGAAGGAGCTAGCCATCCCGGAGGCGCATCCTCTTTTCCGAATGGTTCCCGGCCCTAAGCGGGAATGGGAGAAGGGGTGAGTCCAAATCGAAATGTCCGAGCGGGCCATGCGAGAAGCCGTTGAACGCCGTGGCTCGGCAAGGTTGCGTGGGGCTAGGCATGATCTAAGGAGGAGGCGATGGCGATTCGAGTCGTTAGGCTTGGAACCCCAAGGAGCGCGGGCGAGGGACTGCGCATTGGGACGGTGCGCCGCCCGCCGCGCGGAGTGCCGAAAAGCGAGCACGCCTCCCGTGACTTCTATGACGTCTGGCTTCCAGAGCTCGCCCCTTCCGAAAAGCTGGTCAAGGAAGCGCAGGCCGCAAAGGACGAGCGGGCCTGGGCGGCGTTCGAGAGGCGCTACCGCGCCGAGATGAAGAGGCCAGAAGCGGAAAGGCTTCTGGCTCTGCTTGCAGCGCTTTCCCGCCAAGCCGATCTTTCGGTGGGATGTTATTGCGCCGATGAAAAAAGGTGCCACCGCTCGGTCCTGAAGAAGCTGTTGGCGGAGCATGGCGCTTCAATGTCATGAGTCGCGCCCGATGATCCAAGGCGCGAGCAATGGTCGTTGGCGAAGGCCCGATGCGGCCCGAAGGAGATGACGCGTGGACCAGATTCTGATCGGAAAGGGCGAACAGCCGGTTTACCTGCTCGCGAAGTACGGCAACCGCCATGGCATGGTCGCAGGCGCGACCGGAACGGGGAAGACCATTTCACTGCTGGTGCTGGCCGAGGGCTTCTCGCGCATGGGCGTGCCGGTCTTCATGGCCGACGTGAAAGGCGACGTAGCCGGCCTGGCCGCGCCGGGCGTCCTCAACGACAAAATCCAGCAGCGCGTGGCGCAAACCGGCGTGGAGGGATACGCCAGCGAAGCCAGCCCGGTCATCTTCTGGGACATCTACGGCAAGAGCGGCCATCCGGTGCGCGCCACGATAAGCGAGATGGGGCCGAGCCTTCTGGCGCGCGTCCTCGAAATCAACGACACGCAGGAGGGAATGCTTGAGATAGCCTTCAAGCTGGCCGACGAGCAGGGCCTCCTGCTCCTTGACTTCGACGACCTTCGCGCCCTGCTTGGATTCATCTCCGAGAACAAGAGCGAGGTCTCATCGCAGTACGGCCTCGTGAGCACGCAGTCGGTCGCGGCTATTCAGCGGGCGATGCTCGCCCTGGAAAGGGAAGGAGGAACGGCGCTCTTCGGCGAGCCGGCCCTGGAGATCAACGATCTGCTTAGGACCGATTTGAGCGGGCGGGGCATAATCAGCATCCTCGCAGCCGATCAGATCGTCCTGAAGCCGCGCCTCTACTCTAGCTTCCTGCTTTGGCTCCTCTCGGAGTTGTTCGAGCACTTGCCGGAGGTGGGGGACCTCGACAAGCCGAAAGCCGTCTTCTTCTTCGACGAGTCCCACCTGCTCTTTGACGACGCGCCGCCGGCGCTTCGCCAGAAAGTCGAGCAGGTGGTCAGGCTCATCAGGTCGAAAGGCGTAGGAGTCTATTTCTGCTCGCAGTTCCCCGACGACGTGCCTGGCGAAATCCTCGGCCAGTTGGGCAACCGCATTCAGCACGCCCTGCGCGCCTACACCCCGAGGGACCAGAAGGCGGCGCGGACGTCGGCCGAGACCTTCGCGTCGAACCCCAAGCTCGACGTCGCCAGCGTCATCTCCCAACTGGGCGTCGGAGAAGCGCTCGTCTCGACGCTTCAGGAGAAAGGCGTTCCAATGCCGGTGGAGCGCGCGCTGATTTGTCCGCCCAGGTGCAGAATGGGAGCCATAACGCCGGATGAAAGGGCCGCCGTGATGGGAAGAAGCCCCGTCGGCGGCAAGTACGACAAGCCCGTGAACAGGGAATCGGCCTTCGAGATTCTCGGCAGGCGCGCCGCGGCGAAACAACCGGCTCCTCAAGAAGCGGGTGGCGCGCAGGCCCAGAAGCCGCCGGAGAAGCGGGGCGTCATCGGCGACATGCTTTGGGGGACGAGCCGAAGACAAGGCATGGTGGAAACGCTCGCCAAGCAGACGGTGCGCACGGTGGGCAGCCAGCTTGGGCGGCAGATAATGCGAGGGGTGCTCGGAGGAATCTTCGGCGGCTCTCGGCGATGAATATCAGGCCATCGCTGGACGATCGCATGGGCTTATTATTGTGGAGAAGACTGAAAAGGGGAGGCCACGATGACAGAAAGGAAGGAATACAAGCGTTGGCACGTCACCCAGGATGATCTCAAGGAAATGTCGCCCGCGAAGGCGAGGGACCTTATAGTGAAGTGTTTCTTCGAGGCACAGAAAGAGACCTTCGCAAGGGCAAGCGAACACCTGGGTCAGAAGCAGAACGACGACCAGTTGATGGGGACGGTGAGATCCGCCGTTCGCCTTGCTTTCAAGGAAGCCGAACAGAATTATGATGCGCCCACCAAGGCCGGGCTCGGCAGCGTGGTCGCGCGACTGGCCAGTAAGGCCTCGACGTGGGGCACCCCAGGCGATATAGTCGCCCACCACAAGGCTCAAATCGAAAAAGTGCTGGCGTTGTTGCGGCCATAAAGCGGGAAAGCGGCGCAAATCATGAGAATCAGTATCCCTTTATTGTTTTGCTGGCCATGGGCGCTGTTGTTCTGGCCCGTCTTCGCTTGGGTCTTCGTGCCGGAGTTCCTGCTGATTCAACGGTCGAAGGGGTTGGGTTCGTCGTCGCAGGACCGCGGCACGCTCAAGCTGATCATCATGGTCAACAACCTCGCCCTCTGGGCGGGAGCCGCCGTCTCCTTCCTTTCACCATTCAGCGCCCCGTGGCCGAAAACACTCTTAATATCGGGCACGGCGCTGTTGTTGGCGGGCGGCATCCTTCGCAGGGCGTGCTTCGCCGCGCTCGGAGAATACTTCAAAGGGGCCGTCATAGTCACGCCAGGCCAGCCGGTGATTCAAAGCGGTCCTTACCGCCTGGTCCGCCATCCCTCATACGCCGCCGGCTTCATGGTTCTCGGCGGCGTCGGCGTCGCGTTCGGCAACTGGCTGAGCATGGCGATACTCTTCGCGGCGCCCTGCCTGGTCTACACGTTCCGCATCAGGGCCGAGGAGAAGGCGCTGCTCGAAACGATCGGGGAACCCTACCGCCTCTATATGTCCAGGACGAAGCGGCTTATCCCATTTCTATTGTAAGAACAGGAAGCGCCGATAGGAACGGAGCCATCATGACGAGAACGCGCGCCAGCCTGCTTGCCAGGGCCGCCATGATTCTTGCGGCGGCGGCGACAAGCGCCCAGCCCGCGCGCGAAAACATCATCGGCGCGGTTCTGGCCGCAGCGAGGGCGCAGATCGGCAGGACGGTGATTTACGACGGCTCATACAAACAAATCGCCTATCCCGGCGGAGACGTTCCTCTGGAGCGCGGAGTCTGCACCGACGTTCTCGTCAGGGCCTTCAGGGCCGCCGGCGTTGACCTTCAGAAGCTCGTCCACGAGGACATGGAGTCCGCCTTCGGCGCATATCCCAAAACGTGGGGCCTCTCGCGCCCCGACGCCAACATTGACCACAGGCGCGTCCCCAACCTCGCCGTCTTCTTCAAGCGCCACGGGATTTCGCTGAGGCCGTCCGGCAAGCCCGCCGATTATCTTCCAGGCGACATCGTCACGTGGCTTCTTCCTTCGGGCTACCCGCACATAGGCCTTGTGTCGGACCGGTGGTCCGATGGCCGCGAGCGCCCGCTCGTGATCCACAACATCGGAGAGGGAACGAAAGAAGAGGACGTCCTCTTCGCCTACAATATCACCGGCCACTACAGGTATTTCCTGCAAAGGAGGGAAGGGCGATGACATCGGCAAGCAAAAAATGGTTCTCGATCGGCAAGAGCGTGTGGATCCTGGCGTTCGGCGCGTGCGTTGTTCCCCTGGCCGTGGATTGCCAGCCGGAGCCTCCTCTCGCGAAGCTTCCTCCAGGGTTCGTCGTGGGCACCAAGATGAACTATCCGACGCAGGTCGGCTTCGAAGCCAAGAAGCCGCACAATGCCAAGAGCTGTATCTTCGTTGATCCCGACATCCACCTTGGTTACAGCTGGACGGCAATGACGGATGCCGCCGCTCAAATGTCCATAGCCGCGATGATCAAACAGGAGCAGGAGCCATCCGACATAGGCGGGCTCAAGACCGAACCCGACGGGAAGGAACAGCTCAAGAACGGGACTCTTCTGTTGACGAAATCCTCCAGGCTCCAAATCGGGACGAAGTGCCCGGCGTGGATTACCTATAAGGGCGTCTGGGTGGGAGCGGCCGGCGGAGGCCTTCTGATGATCTCCATAAGCAACGTGCCTGGATCGAAGGATCAGATCAAGGGCTGGATTGCGGCGATGCTCGATTGAGGTGGCGCAGGCTACTAGAGCCTATATCAGAAATGAGACGGCTCGTCCAGGCCTGTCAGGAGAATCGAAAAGGCCATGAAAAAGAATGACACCATCATGATTGCGGCCGCGGCGTTGCTGGTCATGCTGCTGGCCATTTCAGGCCTCTCTCCATACGGCCGCCTGACGTGGGTGCTCGAGATATTTCCCG
>DAHXMK010000025.1 GCA_027365515.1 Candidatus Aminicenantota bacterium | reverse complement strand
GACGAGCCTCGCGAACTGCGGATAGCTCTTTCTAGAATCAACTGGTCCGTTCACGCGCATTCTCCGTATAGAGGCAAATTGAGACCTGGCCTATTTCTTTTCCAGGACCAGGACGGCCGGAGAGCCGGCCTTGACGCTCACCGGTTTTGCTTCGAGGTCGTTCGGAGAGCTTGAAGCCACGGTGCCGCTTTCCGACAGCTTCGCCAGAAGCTCGGCTTCACGAGGAAGCGGCGTCCCGGTCATCGAGTCGGCCTCGGTGATGGTAAAGCGCGCTGGAAATGCTTCCGGCTTAAGCTTGACGGCCGCGAGCGGAACAGTCCTCTCCTTCGGGTCTCTTGCTATCACGAAAAGGGTCGCGCCTGACGGAAAACGGCCATTCAAATCAGGCGCCAGGCGAACCTCGCCAGTAAACGAAATGGCCGCCCGCGTTTCCACAGCCTGTTGCTCCTGGGCGCCAGCCGCATCGGGCGCCTGCATCTGATTCATTCCGGAGCCCGGCTTAGGGACGGGAGCGGCGGTTCTCGCTTCCTTGGGCGCTTGCGGCGGCGGGCCTTTCGGATGCTCTTCGTTGCGAGAGCATCCTCCAAGCAAAGCAACCGAGGCCGCAGCGGCGAACCAAAGGCCCGCTCTCGTTCCGCCGCCATTCCACTTTTTCATCTTGCTCCTTTCACCTTCCTGAGTAAGTAAAACAGCGCGTAGTTGGCGGAAAGTTCCATCACCGATTCGCGGTCCATCGGGAAGAATATCCTGGAACTCTTTTCCACGCCGGGACCGACGACTCCAATCCAAACGGTACCAACCGGCTTCTCCGGCGTGCCTCCATCAGGCCCAGCCACGCCGGTGGTCGCCACCGCCCAGCCGGAGAGAAAGCGCGCCCGCGCCCCCCTGGCCATCGCGAGGGCCGTCGCGGCGCTCACGGCGCCGTGCTTTTCGAGCGTCTCTTGAGAAACGCCCAGGAGCCTTGCCTTCGCATCGTTCGAGTAGGCGGTGACACCGCCAAGAAAATACCTCGAAGCTCCGGCCACCGAGACTACTTTCTGCGCGACAAGCCCGCCCGTGCAAGACTCGGCGACCGCCAGTGTCGAGCCGCCAGAGAGCAGCTCCCGGCCAACGGCCTCCTGCAACGAAGCGCCGTCGAGGCTCACGAGGTTCTCTCTCAAACCATCCGCCAGCGCCCGCCTGGCTTCATCTTCTATCGCGGAGAGGTCCGCGGCTGGCGGAGAGGTGATGGTGAAGGTTATCTTGAGCACTCCGAGGGAAGGAAGAATCGAGACCGAAACCCCCGGCCTTTTGTACCAAGGGCTCAGCGTCTCCTCGGCCTGCGCCTCTGGAATGCCCGCGGCCGTGGCGCGAATCACCCGGGTCTCCGGCCTCCCCGGAAAAAGCGCGGCCAGCCTCGGCAGGACCTGGTTGTCGAGGATGTCTTGAAACTCCCTCGGCACCCCCGGCAGCATCGCAATCGCCTTGCCGCCGCGATCGAGCCAGTTTCCGCAGGCCAGGCCGGCGTTGTTCGCGAGCGCCTCCGCCCCATCCACTACCATGGCCTGCCTTCTGCCCAACGCCGTCAGCGGGCGGCCGCGCTCGGAAAGCCTTTGCTCCAGAACGGCCATCCAGCCTTCGTCTTCTCGCACGCCCGTATGGAAAAGGCTCGCGGCCGCTTCGCGCGTCACGTCATCGCCGGTGGGGCCGAGGCCGCCCGAAGTGATCACGACGTCGCAGGCGGCGAGAGCCGCTTCAATCGCCGAGGCTATCGCCGCCTCGCGGTCCTCGACCCGCACGACCATTCCGAGAGGGATTCTAAGCGCGGCGAGCTTCACCATC
>DAHXMK010000019.1 GCA_027365515.1 Candidatus Aminicenantota bacterium | reverse complement strand
GCCTTCGTCTTCGCCGCCGGCGCAGGTTTACAGTTGCGTCGCCGGAATAGAGATAGAGGATTCTCGTCCCGAACTCGCCTTTTTTCACCGCGACATCTGGAAGGGGCGTTATGAGATCAACTCCGCCAAAAAGTCGGAATTTCTCCGGAGCTTGCCGAAATCTCGACGCCGGGAGATGGAGTTCTTTATCCTGCGCCTTGAACTTGTCGAACGCCGAAAGTCCACGCTTTACCGGACGCTGGAAGCTCTCATCGAATTTCAGTCGGATTATCTCGTCAGCGGGAATTTAGAGAAACGCCGTCCGCTGACCCAGCGCGCCGTCGCCGCAAGGCTCGGCGTTTCCCCCAGCGTCATCAACGCCCTCATCTCGAACAAAGCCGTTCAACTGCCCTGGGGCTTGGAAGCTCCGCTAAAGTCTCTCATGCCGAGCGCGAAATCCCTTTTCCTCGGACGCTTATACGATCTAGCGGAGAAACACCCCGCTCTTTCTGACGCCAAATTAAGCGATCTCCTGCGAAGGCTTTACGGCGCGGAGCTGTCTCGGCGTTCCGTCGCGCAATACCGAAGCGAACTCGGAATTTAAGGCGGCGGCAGGGTTATGGTTCAGGCGGAAATAAGAAACTTGATGTCCCCCTTGAAAAAGACGCCTGATCAGGCTATAATATCGGTATAGCGATATTATAATCGCTATACCGATATGGCTATCAAACGCCTTCGCCGCCCCCGCTTCATTGGCGAGCGCATTCGCGCTCTGCGAGTGGAGCGCCGCTGGACTCAGAAACGACTCGCAAAACTCCTGGGCATCTCTCAAAACTACCTCTCCGAACTGGAACGAGGCCAAGGATTCTTTACCGCCGATCATCTGCTCTTGATTCTCAAGACCTTCAATGCGCCCATTGACTACTTTTCCCAGGAGAAGCCAAAGAGGCAAGACCAAATTCAAAGCGCTCTGGCGCGCTTCGGCGCGACTCATTTGCGCGAATCGGCTGAAACACTGCCGACGCAAGCCTTCAAAGACGCCGCAAACGCCGTGCGAGAGGCGCTGGTCTCGGCGGAATCCTCGCGGCAAATCACGGCGGTCGCCCCCGTGATCGTGGAAAATATCGACCGCGTCAACCTCAAAAAGCTCCGGGCTCAGTTCCTGGAAATCGGCTTGGGACAGCGTTTGGGATGGGCGTTGGAAAATACGCTGAAGGCTCTTCAACGGGAATTGTCCCGGCCTTTGCCGCATGAATGGACATTGAAATATCGCCGCGCGGAGTTGATCCTTAAATCGTTTCTTTCCCTCCCTTGGCCGGGGAAACCGCATGTCGAACTGAAAAGCGCGTTTCTGGGATCGACCGACGTATTGGATCATGACATCGCCAGCGGCAAATCCTTGGATGAAGCCTATGCGGAGAGTTCCGAACTCTCCAAACTCTGGGGAATCACGACGAGGATTCAAATAGAAGATTTTATCCAAGCCCTGAGGGCCGCCCGTGAAACTCATCAATAGCTTTCTCGCCGAAATCGACGAAAAGTGGAAGCCCGTCGGCGGCGAGCCGATCGGCTTGCGAATTATCGGCTCGGCGACCCTGATGCTTGAGACCGACTACGAGCGCGGGACCAAGGATGGCGACATCTTGGAGACCGAAGGAATCACTCCCGCCGTTTGCGGACAGTTGCTCTCTCTGGCGGGCATAAAATCGCCGCTATTTGAGAAATATCGGATGTATCTCGAGGTGGTGTTGAGGGCGATCTTGTTCTTGCCGCGCGATCCTGTTTTCCACTTCGTCAAAGGATTGTCGCTAAAGAATTTTACGCTGGAAGTCCTTGACGTGACGGATGTCGTCGTCAGCAAGCTCAAACGGCTCAACCAGAACGATGTCGAAGACATTAAGGCGATGGCCGGCATGAGCCTTCTTGATCACAAAAAACTGGTGAGCCGCTTTAAATCCGCCGTGGATCTGTTTTCCATCGACGCGCGCGCGGAAGATATTCCCAAATACATCAAGAACCTCAACAGGATTGAGCGCGATTTCCTGGGTGCGCCCGAATCGGAGATCGAGCTTCCCGACTGGATGTAGTAGAGGCGCGAAATCCCTTTTCCTTGGACGCATCCAGATACTTCTTGACCTCGCTGGGGACCCCGCCTATGTTTTGAAATTGGCCGACGGTTTTCATGTTACTTGGTGATTTCTCCTTGAGATCGGATATGATCATAGACTTGCTTGAGGAGATGCTGGGCCACGGCCTCGCGGAAGTTCTTCTCGTTCATGAACTTGGCTGTTATCTCCTCGTTCTGGTCCATACGATCGATGAAGAGTCCTTCCAGGGCCTTCTGGAAAACGTAGCTAAAGTTCTCCATAGTGTTGGCCATCGCCGCTTGGCGTAGTGCCGGATCGGCAGACGCATCCTCTCGGATCGAGTCAAAGAAAAGCTGATCGCCCGGCCTGAAATTGGTGCCGAAGCGATCGTTGAGAATGTCGATGAGGTGGGAGAGTTTGATCTTGCCGTCGCGCAGGATTCCAGTTCCGACGGCAACAGGCCCCGCGACCTCGCCCCCGCCGCGCTTATCAAGGGTCAGGCTGCCCTCGCTGATCTTCTGGAGGCGGTAGTACTTGAGCGCGATCTCGTCGTTGAAGTTGTAGGCCGACCCACGCTCGCCCTTCGGCAGCTTCGTCAGCAGAAATCGGATGTAGGAGTAGAGGCGCTCCAGATCGGAGTCCTTGAACGGAATTACCTGGGAGAGGAACGCGTAGATGTTGCGATAGGCCACGAGGGTCTTTCGGAATTCCTCGCGGACGTCGTCGGCAAGCTCTTTGTAGCGGCCGACCGCCGGGTCGATGCAGGCGTTCATTCGGGCGTGGTCGGTCGGCGTCTGTTGTTCCTGCGGCTTGTAGAAGACCCGCGCGAACTCGTCGACCTCGGCCTTGTGGTAGACCTGATGCTCGTCTAGCTTCGCCTGGAGTTCATAAAGGTGCCGGGGTTCCACCTGCTCGCCGATCAGGGTCTGCTCGTAGAAGGGCTGGAAGGCGGCCTGGATCTCGGCTGGCTCGTTGACGAAGTCCAGGACGAAGGTGTCTTCCTTGCCGGGGCAGGTGCGGTTGAGCCGCGAGAGGGTCTGGACCGCCTGGATGCCCGCCAAGCGCTTGTCCACGTACATCGTGTGGAGCAGCGGCTGATCGAATCCGGTCTGGTACTTCTCCGCGACCAAGAGCACCTGGAACTCATCGGCACCGAAGCGCTCGGGCAATTCCTTCTCGCGGATGCCGCCGTTCATCGAGACCTCGGTGTATTCGAGGCCGGGGACGTCCGGGTCGACCACCGTGCCCGAGAAAGCCACGAGGGTCTTGATGCCCTGATAGCCTTTCTCCTGGAGGTACTTATCGAAGGCCTGCTTATAGCGGACGGCGTGGAGCCGACTGGAGGTCACGACCATCGCCTTGGCCTTCCCGCCGATCTTGTGCATGGTGAACTGGCGGAAGTGCTCAACCATGACCTCGGTCTTCTGCGCAATGTTGTGCGGATGGAGGCTCATGAATCGCGCCAGGGCCCGCGCGGCCTTGCGCTTGTCGACGTCGGGATCGTCGGCCACAGCCTTGGCGAGGCGGTAATACGTCTTGTAGGCCGTGTAGTTCTTGAGGATGTCGATGATGAATCCCTCCTCAATGGCCTGGCGCATGCTGTAGAGATGGAAGGGCTGATGCTTGCCGTCCGGCCCCGCGACGCCGAACACCTCTAGGGTCTTGTACTTGGGGGTAGCCGTGAAGGCGAAGAAGCTGATGTTGGGCCGCCGTCCCCGTTTGGCCATCGCGCGAAGAATCTCCTCCTCGTAATCCGGGAGCCCATCCTCGGCGGCCTTCTTGCGGACCTCCTCCTTGATCGCGGCGAGGCTCAAAACGCCTTTGAGTTCCGCCGCCGTCTCGCCGCCCTGAGAGCTGTGGGCTTCGTCCACGATCACGGCGTAGCGCCGTTTGGGCAGGTCGCCGGTCTTTTGCGTCACGAACGGAAACTTCTGGAGAGTCGTGATGACGATGGGAACGCCCGAGCCAAGGGCCTCCGCAAGTTCGTTTGAATCCACCTCGATCTTCTTGACGACGCCCTGCTTATGTTCGATCTGGTAGATCGTGTTCTGAAGTTGCTGGTCGAGGACGATGCGGTCGGTGACCACGATGACGGAATCGAAGACCTTCTCATCTTTCGCCGTATAGAGGCTCGCCAGGCGGTGGGCCAGCCAGGCAATGGAGTTACTTTTTCCGCTGCCGGCCGAATGTTGGATCAGGTAGTTCCGGCCCGCGCCCTTGGTCCGGGCATCGGCAATCATCATGCGGACGCAATCGAGCTGATGGTAGCGGGGGAAGACCATCGTCTCCTTTGTGATCCGCCGCCCGCCGATATTTTTCTCCTCGACTTGAAGATGGACGAAGCGCGCCAGGATGTCCAGGAAGCTGTCTCGGGCCAGGATCTCCTCCCAAAGATAGGCGGTCTTGTGGCCTTTCGGATTGTCGGGATTACCCGCGCCGTTGTTGCGCCCCTTGTTGAAGGGCAGAAAGTGAGTGCTTCGCCCCGCGAGGCGCGTGGTCATATAGACCTCGTCGGGATCGACGGCGAAGTGCACCAGCGTCCGCTTCTTGAAGCGGAAGATGATGTCCGCCGGATCGCGGTCGGCGTGATACTGGATGACCGCATCCTTCCAGGTTTGCCCGGTCATGGGGTTTTTAAGCTCGAGCGTCGCGACCGGAATACCGTTGAGGCTCAAGGTCACATCCAGCGTGTTGCCATGGTGCCCCGAGTACTTGAGCTGGCGGGTGATCGTCAAGCGGTTGGCCGCGTAGAGCTTCTGCGTGTCGGGGTTGAGGCCGCTGGCCGGGGCGAAATAGGCGGCGTGGAAGAATTTGCCGAAGCACTTGAAGCCGTGGCGCAAAACTTTGAGGCAGCCCTCATGCTCCGAGTCGAGCGCTCGGCAGAGGTCGTCCAAGAGCGTCTGCTCGGCTTTGTCTTTCTGGAGGTTCTTGAGATACTCCCACTCCTTGGGCTGCGTCTCGCGCACAAAATCCAGGAAAATCCGCGGGAAGAGGCCGCGGGCGGTGTTGAAGCTTTCTGGATCGGCCTTGGCGTAGCCGCCTTTCTCAGTCAGGTAAAGCTCAATGACCGATTCAAACGCGAGTTCCGTGTGTTGTCCGGGCATTACTGATGCCTTCTTGCCCGGGTCGCGGGAACGGTTATGGGGACCGCGACTCCCACCTGCTGCGCCACGGGAATGTAGATATCCTGTGCCTGTTCGGGCGTCAGAATCGAGACGACAAGCGAATATCGTGTCGTCTTGTTCCAGCGACCGAGATGGTGCCGCTCGCGCCACCAGCCGACAGTCGGATAGATGGCGATCCGGTTGGACGCGGCCAGATCGGCGGCTCGGCCTTTCCAGATGTCAGAATGAATTGAGCCGACATTCCGGGCGATACCAATAACCCAGCGTTTCCCAGGGCCTTGAGTTCCCGCACCCTCATCCTCTTCCCGGGCCTGTTTGTTCACGCGCCGCGCGAATTCCTGCGCCGATTCGCCCGGTCCGTTCACCTCAAAACGAAGGGCATGAGAGGCATATCGGTAGCGGTTGTCCCAGCCGACCTCTCCGGGGCCCGGCTCGATGAAGTAGGACAGAGTGATGCGCATGCGTACCTCCGTCTCGCCAAGGCTCCGTAATATGTCCGCAGGCCAAGGCAGGCTGTAGAGGTGCATGTCGCGCGTGACATAGCGGCTCTTCTCACGGTCGTAGGGCTGTAATTCAGCCTGCGATATCAGGGTCAAGGAATTTGAGGCGCAGTAGAGAGCGCGCTGCAAATCGGGGATTCCGTAGCCGCCTATTCGGAGCAATTTCGCGTAATCGCTTCGAGTTGGAGTGTCGGGCAGGAATTGGCGGATAAGCTCGTTGGGCCACTCCGCCGAGTGTACCAGAAGAGCCCGGATAGTTTCCGGCCACGCATCAAGGTATTGCGTCTGGATTTCCGCCGCCATCCATGCTGCCTGGGCGGAGGCCGCACTTGTCGCATTGAATGGAGAAAACTGGGCCTCCTGCGGTTTATAATGCGTTGATAGAAGTTGTAGGTCGTCGTGATTCATCACTGAATTGTTCGGCCCTTTCGCGACGTTTCCGCCCTCAAAGAGGACCTCTGGTTTGATGGGCCATTTGCGTCCGGGCCAAGCGGCGGATGTCGTGCTGTAGGGTGAAAGTCCCCGATAAGGAGCGAGATGAGTCCAACTGCGCATCGTCGGATCTGTGATTCGGACCATTTCTGTGAATGCCCCAACGGTCAGTGCGTTCCACGCCTGGGCGGGATCATGGACTTCGTTTTCGAGATTGCCCGTCGGGTAGTTTTGCCATTGGGTTAAGTCGACCACGTTGCCCGCGCTGAGAACAACGAGGCGGCGCTTGTCGTCCGCGTAGCCCGAAGCCAGTTCGTCTACCGCCGCAGACCATGAGGACGGCCGTCCGTGGTCCAGCGTTTTTTCGGCAGTCACCGCCATGCAGATGATTCGCTTCCGTTCGGGAGCCTGGATTTCCGCTCGGCTGACTCCCTGGGTGGTCACATGCCCCCAAAGCTCGCACTTATTCACGTTCGGCGGCGGCGGGAGAATCTTGGCGCTTTCTAAGCGATGCGAGACTTTGAATGAAGCCGTGCTGTTGAGCAGGGCGAGGAGGTTGCCATACGCGGCCGTGCCCGCCATGAGCGTTCCGTGACCATCGTGGTCGTTCGTATTCCAAGTTGGATCGACCGCGTGGAGATCGGCCGTCGCCAGCACGGGCTGGATCAGTGCGTGCCCATTGTTGACCCCGGTATCGAGGACGCAGACCACGACGCCATCTCTGCCGAAACTGGCCCGCTGCAGGAGCGTTTGGACCCGCTCGACCTGCTCCCGATTCACCTCTCCGATGAAGAAGGAGGCGATCTTGCGCGCGGGGTGGCACTCGGCGATGCTATCGGAAGCTTCGATCAAGGCCTGAAGTTGTTGGCGAGTCGCCTCGATGAGCTTGACCGCGCGCTCGGGAAACTTGAGGACGCCTTCAGTCGAAGAAATTTGGAGTTGCCCCAGCGTCGCCTGGAAGCCGTTGATGGCCTCTTCTGCATCGCTCGAAAGCCACACCTCCACCCACGCGGCCTTGCTATCTGGAATCTGCTCACGCTCTTCTCTTTCTGGGCGCCAAAACGATTCCAAGACAGCGTGCCGGATGTGTGAGATGCTGTTAATGAGGTTCACGTTTTTGGGCTTGCCTGATTCAACTTGGTGCGTTGCGTATTCCTGAATTTTCTTGAGGAAATATGCGCGCTGGGCGTACGGGATATATACCGTTGCTATGGTTCGTTGTCGTTGCTCCTCGCCTTCCTGTCGGACATTCAGAAGGCGAATTCCGGTTTTCAAATTCTCAAGGCTCTTGATGATCAGGTCGAACCCCGGCTCTCCCTCAAATTCTAGATACGCCCCATGCCGTTTCATGTGGACGGCCGCCCGCTGCTTTGCCTGATCGGCGGCTTGCCAGGCGCGTTCGAGCTCTTGCTTGAGATTGTCGCTGTGCTGAGCCCTGTTTCGATTACCCGGAATTCTTGTCTTCCCAATGACCTGCCGCGGGCTGGTAAACGGTAAGATCTTCGCGATACGATTCAGAAAGATGTGTTTGTAGTGCTCGCCGGCCATATTAATTCCTTACCGATTCTGTCCTTGGCGCGCCGCTTGGCGCTCTTTCAGCATCTGTCGCAGCAGTTCCGGATTGACCTTGACCTTATCGGTAAGGATGGCCTGCTTAGTTGCGTCACGACAAGCTTGGTCGATTTCCGCATGACTGAGCCCATTACAGTCAGATAGAACCACCTTCCAGGTAAATCCCGGTGCCAGGTAGCTACCCAGGACATTCTGAATTAGGACTTTCCGCTCCGTTTCGGACGGCAGTTCGTAGTAAAGAACGTCGTCGAAGCGCCGGAAGAGCGCCCGATCCAGAATCTTGGGACTGTTGGTCGCCGCGATGATCACGCTGTCCGAGGCGTCCTGCTCGATAAATTGTAAGAAGGCGTTCAAAACACGCCGCATCTCACCGACATCGTTGTCGAGCGTCCGTTCTCCACCGATAGCGTCGAACTCATCGAAGAAATAGACACCGGGTTGTTGCTGGATAAGATCAAAGATTTGCCGGAGCTTGGCGCTCGTCTCGCCCATGAATTTAGTGACGAGTTTATCGACCTGGACTGTGTGAAGAGACTGTTTCAACTCATGGGCCAGAATGTGCGCGGTCATGGTCTTCCCGGTCCCGGGAGGTCCGATCAGCAAAATCTTTCGCCGGTGGGCGAGGCCGTAGTTGCGGAGCTTATGCTGTTGCCTATATTCATGGATGATGCGCTCTACCCGCTTGCCCAAGTTGGCCGGGACGACAAGGGAAGATTTCGGAGCTTTCGACTCCTCGGACAATACCAACCCGCGCAAATCCTGAGGCAGACGGACTTCCGTCAAACGGATGTCCTTGCGCGCCCTGTCGATGAGGTCGCGGATTTCATGGGCTAGCGCCCCATGCCCCTGCTGGGCCTCATGTGCCGCGACCTGGAGAGCGACCGTCAGGAAGCGCTCCCCATCGCGTCCGAAGTGAGCTCGAATTAAGGACTTCAGTTGTTCTGCCGTAGGCATGTTATCGGGGCTCCTTGAGCGTATAGGCGGCTACGCTCTGTCCAATCGTCAGATCCGAGTCTCCAACGGATCGTTGGATGTTGGGGCGCTCTTCATTGCCGACGCGCGTCTTGCCAGTTACGGAGACCGAGATGAGGACTATCCTATGCTCACGGAGGTAATCGACACTAGTATTGACCTTCTGAATAAGCGCGCCCAGCCGACCTATCGCGCGGTCCAAAAACGCCGCAATGACAAATCCCGTGTGTTGTCCCTGCATTAGGATTCCTTCCAATTTGGCCAATCGGGCATTTCCCCAAAAATGGCAATTCCGTCACGCCCGATTTTTCCCTTCTCATCATGAGGCAGTTCTTCTACCGCCCTGGGAGCATTTTCAGGAGCTTTATAAATGTCAGCCAACAACCCAAGTTCAAGCCTCCATTCACGGAAGTCTCTGGGAGGACGCCTCCTGTAGATAAATTCCCAATCAGATAGAAATAAAGGGGCCGTTATGTAGGTTCTGTCATGTTCTTTCCTTTGACCATGTCCGAACGCGTTAAGATATTTAACAAATGGCCGATAATAATTGCCGAAAAATTTATGCTCATCAATCTTCCAATCCTCCCCTTTCCCTTCCGATGGCGGCTCGGGATCATCCATGAGAACCGAAATTTCTTGAGTCGACAAGGATGTTATGCAGGCTAGGGTGGTGGCGGGAGGCTGGTTTTTTATGGTCTGGACATACCCGGCTTGCCTCTTGGCTTGGGCAATAAGGCGGAGAGCGGGACGGCGATGTCGTCCTTTGGCCTCAATCACGTGCCAGGCGCCATTTAAGTCTCGGCCGGCAAAATCCGGGCGCTGGTTGCTTCCGGAAGATATCGTGAGCGAGCCATCTTGTCGCATTCGATCTACATAACCCAGCCAGGAGACATCCAACTCGGACTCGGCCGCAAGCTTGGCAAAGGCCATTCCATACCAAAAACTCATCACCGCCTTCTCGGACATATCGAGTTCTGCATATTGAGCAGAGAGGCAAAGATTATCCCCCTGCCTTGCAAGAAAAGAAAATGCCGACAACCCCATGCCGGCGCGGTATAGCCAGGGCCAATCCCAAAAAATCTCAGGGAACCTTTGCGCGCCTACCGTAAGAATCGCACGAAACACTGCAAACATTGAAATGCGGCGGGAATGTTGCCCGTTAAGAGCGGCATGATATCCAGTAAAGTTTTGACAGTTTACGGTTATGTTGCACATGGCTCAATCCTTTTCCATATTAATCTTCAACGGTCCCAAAAATATTTCTATCACCCTTATATTTTTCTTTGAATCGTCGAATGATATCCTTCCAGGCGCCCGGATGTACTCCGGATGTGGCGGAACCGCTGAGAAGGTTGGAAATCACGATCGCTTCCAATAAGTCGCCGAAATCCTTCTGCTGCTGTTCCGCTTGGTCCTGTACCTGCTTAGCCAGTTTGTAGCCGAGCCAGCCAATCCAGAACATGGCAATCGTAGCGGCGGCGGTCAGCCAATCCGGCAATGTGCCCATTTTATTGATCCCTCACATCAATCTTTCCCGTCACCGCCGAGGAGATGAGCGCAGAGCGACATTCGCGGAGGAGTTCGATGGATTTTTCGATCTTCCCGATGAGCGCGTCAATCCGGGCCGTCTCGCGGTCCAAAAACGCCGCGATGGCGCGCTGCTCCAGAATTGAGGGAATGATGGCACGGATATTTCCCACATCTTCTGCCGATACAGCATCGTAGGTGCTGCCTGACGAAACTATGTCGAGTTGCCATCGTAGTGCCTCAAGAAGATGCCAACAGTATCGCCTATCAATGACGGGATCGCTTGCTCGAATGGCACAAAGTCCACGACCAATTCCATATTGTTGGTCAGCGATATTTAGCGCTCCGACCGGTGCTCGCACTGAGATCAGAATGTCGCTCGCAATGACAGTTTTTCGTGGCGTTTCGCAAAATTGTTTTGGTGTGGGAGAAACAGATCCGAATTCTGCGCATCCCTGTAAGAAAGGAAGCCCGCGTCCGTCTTCATTACACTCATCAGACGGCGGAGATTGTCCCATGATAAGCTGGGCACAATACTTAATCCGCTGAATCTTCCAATCCGCCGGAATCTCTCCCAGCCACTCGATGCCGGAGGGCTTCATCTTCGCGTTGGGATCGAGACCCTTGGTGACGGCATGGCTGATGAGGGCAGTGCGCTTCTCCTGGAGAAGTTCGATCTGCCGCCTCTTTTTCTCGATCAGAACATCGATCCGGGCCGTCTCGCGGTCCAAAAACGCCGCGATGGCGCGCTGCTCATCGAGTGGCGGGGTGGGGTGGCGGAAGTCTCGGATGAAATCATCAGGCACCCGTTTTTGTCCGCCAGCGCCATACATCGCACCTGTTCCGATTTCCCGGAAGGAATGGTTTGCTGTAAGATAAAAAAGAAATTTAGGGTTAAGGTCGGGGTTCGCTCGAAGAACATGAAGTTCCGTGGTTCCAAAACCAATCCCATTTTCAAGTCCTTCCGCTACCGCGCCCTTCCTGTTTTCAAAGCAGGGAGTGATCTTGGCCGTTATCACATCGCTATTGCGGAAATACGTGTAACCACTGGAGCATTCTTCCAATGTCTTGGTGTATTCTAGACTGATGCCACCCACTGAAAGCATCTCCATGGGAATGAAGGATACGGTGGTATCTCTTGGCAGAAGACTGACTTCGGATTTCGTGGGGTTTATTTTTGCACAAAAGCGCAGACGCATCATCTGCCATTGGCTCGGGATCTCCCCCAGCCACTCGATGCCGGAGGGCTTGTAGGCAGGATAGGGCTTCCAATGGAGAGTCGGGGAGACAATCGTAGCGTCGAGTTCTTTCCGCATCATTGATCCGCCATCAACTTCCCGATTGGGTCGGTTTTGAGCGCATTCAAAACATTTACGCCATCTTCAACGACTTTAGCCAGATCGGCAAACGGCTTTATTGGTGCTCGCTGAAGAATCTGCATGATCTCGGCAGAGCATGCCCAACATTTCTCCTGCGACTTTGCCGGAGGTTCGGCGACATTGCTCTCCAAGTCGCTAAGTTTTTTGGCGACGGCTTCGCGGTCTTTCAAGGGCAGCCATGAACAAATCTGGACGAGGAACTCCCGCGCCGGCATCCTTGGGGATGTCGGGACAGACTTTAAGAAGCCTAGGACGGAGTTGAAGGCATCGCGGAGATTCTCCAAAAGACCCCGAAGGTTTCTTGACGACGTGCTCCGCATGAATTTATGGATTTCCTCAAGCGTGAACTGTATCGAGGGAATAAGCTCATAGAATTGCATGGATGACTCCAGCGCCCCTCGTCCACCTAAACGCGGCAATCTAATTTCAATGTGCAAGCCTGAGGCATAAACGATATCGACCAACAGGCCGACCTTAATCCCATTCAGCAGTTTGTAAACCTTTTTTGCGGCGGAATATGCCAATTCCTCGTCCCACATGGCCACGGCCATGGCGTAATTGCGGAAGACGATGGGCCAAAGCTCGACGATCGGCATTTCTTGCCATTCGCCGCAGTCCAATAAATAATCAGAGATGGCCGCATCTCCGGAATGGCTTAAGGGACCTATGAACGTGCGGTAGATTTGTTTCCTGCCTGTCATTGTCGCGCTGTGGTAGTCTTGCCAGTTTTTAACGGCCTGGCTTAAACTTTTAAATTGGTTCGCTGTAAAGTCTTGGAGGATTCTTTCGACTGGAAACGGCAGGCATGTGACCCGCCATTCAAACACATGCTTGAAAGACGGCCCCCGCGCAAGAAGCTCCTTGTAATGCTTGCGGGAATCGGGGCCGATGCTGATCATATGCAAATCCGGATTGGCGTTGAAAGCGTCCCGGAAAAGTGCGGCGAGGTAGTCGTCCCGGAACGAATAGCCGATGACGATCAGGAATTGGGCCGATTCAAGGCGGCGCTTGAGGATGTAGGCGAAATCGAGAAGCGGCGCTTCCATCGGCTGCTTGGCCATGGGGTAGAGAATGACCGGGTCGGCCTTCTTGCCGTCGTAAAGCTCTATTTTCGCCCCGGAATTGTTGTTGGGGCCTATGGGAATCTTAACATGCCAGCCGTCTTCCGAACGATACCAGAGGACGGAGCCGTGCAGCTTGTAAAGATAAACGGCCTCCGAATCCTCGGCCTCCAGGGCGCGCGGACTCCATTCCGGGTTGAAGCCATCAATAAGCCGACGCTGGAGATTCTTGCAAAGAAGCTCGATGCACGGGTCGTAATTGACGGAAAAAATATGGGCCGGTCTTCCCCACTGAGAATCGAGAAGCGGGCTGAGATACTCGACGCCCCGGGGCCGGATCACCTTATTGCGGATAAACGACTCGATCTCGCCCTTCAGTTGCTCCAGCGCCTCGGGCCTTAGGCCATGGCCGTCGCTGAAAAATTCCGAGAGCTCGTCCTTGGGATGAGCGATGAGGCGGTGGACGGTTTGCAAAATAAGCTCGACATCGAGCTTGCGCGGCGGATTCTCGCGGGCCAAGGCTCTTTCCAGCCGCTTCATTATTTCTTCCAGAGCGGCCCCGCAAGAAGATTTATCTTTCTTGATCTTCTCAAGAAATTCCTCGGTCATCGGGCCGACCGCAGGAATGCCGGCCGCGACCGAAGCCCCCGCGCCCAAAAAGAAAACGATGTCGCTGGCGGATTTGCTGCCCTCCGTCATGCGGCAGCCCCCGCCATCATCTTCGCTATCTCGCGCTCGATTTTCTGGAGATCGGCGTCGATCTCTTCCAGCGGCCTGGGCGGAGCGTATTTGTAAAAATAGCGGTTGAAGTTGATCTCGTAGCCTATCTTGGTCTTGGACTCGTCCACCCAGGCGTCCGGGACATGGGGCAGGACCTCGCGCCGGATATAGTCCTCGACTTTTTCCTTGAGGAGCACGTTCTCAAAGTCCCGAAGCTCGGGGTCTGGCTCGGGCTTGCCCTTGTCGTCCAGGCAGATATCGGCGGTCTCGTCTCTTTCGCTGAGGGCCTCGAAGATCGTTTTCATGACGGGAGAGGGGACCTTCACACCGGTCCGCTTGAAGGCTTCCTCAACAAGTTTCAAGAACTCCTCCCGGTTCTTGATGGTGCCTTTCGCGGCGAGACCTGCCAGGGCGGCAAGGATCGTTCTCTGAAGCTCCTGCCCCGCAGAGACCTCGGCTGCGGCGGTCTTCTTGTCCTTGCGCTTGCGGCTCTCGGCAAGCCGCACGAAGGCAGGGGTCTTCTCGAGACGGGCCAGACGTTCCTTGTCCGCCGAGAAGTTGAGCTTGAGCGGCCGCTCGACCGTGACGCGGCGGTAGCCGAAATCCTCGTTGTCGAAAATCCGGACGTGCTCGCCTTCCTTGAAGTCTCCATAGAGGCGCGCGATGTCGTGACGTTGCGGGTCGCAGATATCCTTGCGCTTGTTGCCGAGGCTTTTTCGCATCTTCTTGAAAAAACCCGTTCCGTCCACGAGCTGGATTTTCCTGCGGCGGGAGCGCGCCTTGCGGTTGGTCACGATCCAGAGATAAGTGGAGATGCCCGTGTTGTAGAAGAGCTGATCCGGGAGGGCGACGATTCCCTCAAGCCAGTCGTTTTCGATGATCCAACGGCGAATCTCGCTCTCCCCCGATCCTGCCCCTCCGGTAAAGAGCGGCGAACCGTTGAAAACGATAGCCAGGCGCGTGCCGCCCTCATTGGGGTCCTTCATCTTGCTGATCATGTGCTGGAGAAAGAGAAAAGATCCGTCGTTGATTCGCGGCAGTCCCGCGCCAAAGCGCCCGCCGAAACCCTGCTCCTCGCTTTCCCGGCGAATGAACGTTCCCTGGGGCTTCCACTCCACGCCGAACGGAGGGTTGGCTAACATGTAGTCGAACTTCTTTCCCGCGAAGTGGTCCTGGGTGAAACTGTCACCGAAGTGGATGTTATCGATATCATGGCCCTTGATCATCATGTCGGAGCCGCAGACGGCATAGGCTTGGTCATTAAAGTCTTGGCCGAAGACAACCAAGCGCGCTTCAGGATTCAGTTCATGGATATAGGTCTCCGAAACCGAAAGCATGCCGCCGGTCCCGCAGGCCGGATCGAACAGGGTTTTGACCGTTCCCTTTTTAGTCAGAATGTCGTTATCTGGGAGAAAGAGAAGGTCGACCATCAAACGGATGACTTCGCGCGGGGTAAAGTGATCTCCGGCTTCTTCGTTGGAGGCCTCATTGAAGCGCCGGATGAGTTCCTCGAAGACGTAGCCCATCTCAATATTCGAAACCTTGTCGGGATGAAGATCGATGTCACAGAACTTCGAGACGACGAGGTAGAGCCGGTCCGCCTTGTCGAGCTTAGCGATGTGCTCCTCAAAGCCGAAGTGTTCGATGATCTCGCGGGCTCGGCTGGAGAATCCCTTCATGTAGTTGGTCAGGTTCGCCGCGATGTTGTTGGGATCGCCCTTGAGCTTCTGGAAGGTGAAGCGGCTCGTGTTATGAAACTGTTGGCCGGCCGCCTTATTGAGGATTGGCTCGAGGTTTTTGAGCTTGCTTCCTTTGAGTTCCTGTGCCTTCTGAAGAACCTTCTCCTTGGTGGGTTCAAGGACGCAGTCAAGGCGGCGTAGGACCGTCAGCGGGAGCATTACGTCCTTGTACTGATTCGGACGGTAGGGGCCGCGCAGGAGGTCGGCGACCGACCAGATGAAGTTTGTCTTCTCGTTAAAGTTATTCATGGAATCGTGGTGGCGGTCTTCGTCCTGGCCCGGAACCGGTGTCGTCCCACCTACCTAGACCTACCCCGGCTGAGCGATTTTTTAGTTTAACCCATAACCCGCCTCTCTGTCAAACTTTTTCCGCTTCCACAATCATCGTCGTTTTATGGATATCCACAAGGCTTCATGTGGGCTTAATTTCATCACAGTCCCAGCCCGATCGAACATTCGGCCGATCGTCGCGCTATATCTCCGCCAGCAAATGGGTTTCGCGGGGTCTTAAGCGGGAAAGCCCCAGCAGATTGGCCGCACGCGCCTTGATAGAAACAATTCAGCGGAATTACTGGCGAAGACGTATATGAGGCCTCCTGACGAATGCGGGAATACTGCAAAAAATGTGGTTAATCAGGTGTTTGGATCAGCAATCTTCTTATCGAAACAGTTGTCGCATACAGTCATCTCTTCCATCTCAAAAAGATTTCCGCAGATCGTGCAGGTGTCAAGATCTCCAGATTCCCATGAAGTGGCACAGTTGAAGCATAACCATTGCGCTTTATGCTTACCGATTTCAACGAGAGTCTCCTCCTTGCAACTCGGGCAGATCATTGTAGGGGATGGTCCGCCGTCTTTTATGTGATCGTAATCAGATATTCCAAGAAACTGGCTAGCCCAATCGCTTGCTAAATTGAGTGGTTTGAATTCAGAATTACAAAAGAGACACTTGGGATGCTCTCCGTTAATAATCACTGCCTTTTGAAGGCATTGTACGCAATCAACTACTATCGCTTTGTCTTCCTTGTATTTTTGGAGTAGTGATTGTATTTTGTTCCAACGATTATCGACAAAAGCCTTGAAATCTGTAAGTTTATTCTTAATTTTTTCTAAAGTATCAAGCTCCTGCTTATTCATCTTCGGCTGAGATAGTTCTTTCTTAATAAAATCAAGCGCGAAGCTAACAGCCTGTGCGGTGACACTTTCTATTGCCGCAGGCGTATCTGTGATCTGAAAATGCTGAGCTTTATTGCGTTTTTTTCTCAGCTCATTAATTGTTTGACTTTCATTCTTCGCTATACACACCTTAGCTATGTTCGCCAGACGGTTGACAAGAGATTCAAATCCTACACTCTTGAAGTCTCCGTTTGCCAGTGCCGCCGCGTGGGCTTTATCTATGTTCTCAAAGAGAAGGCTCCAGTGCTCTCGCCGCAGTCGTTCTTTGAAAATAAGCTCAATGCCCGCTGCCAGGTGCAGAATCCCGAATTTGTACGCGCGTTTGTCCAACTGCTTCTTTCCGAGGTTCTCAAGGCCGGATAGGATGAAATCAAGGCCATTCTCAAAAAGCTCGTAACTGAACTCCGTATTCACTTTTCCTTTCATGTCAACTCTGAAAACACGACTATAACGCCAAAAAATCGGCCCCGCCGCCAACGATTAATACAAAGGCACGCTGAGTCCGACAAAAGGACCAGCGATTTTTTGATGCCTTTGCGCGTCTACTCCGATGATTACTCCTACTAAGCTGCCCCCGATATGATCGATAGTGCCTCCGAACACGAAGTTGTTGGAAAGATCACTCAGAGACGCTCCTGCCGTCAGGCCAAAACCCGGCGTCGGATAATGCCTCCACCAATTTGGAAACAGTTCTCCAGGGCGTGCGATATAGAACGTGGAGAAGAGATATACACCGGGGTTGAGAAATTCTTTTGAACGGATAACCGAACCTCCTCCAAGGCTGATGCCCAATCTGCTATTGTCTCCGTTCCGGAGGGTAATCTTGGTTTTCCGAAAGGGATCGCTGGGAGATATCGGATTCGTGGGTGGGGATCCACTGGAAATCCAAAGATGACTCTCTGTATTTAAATCTAATCCTATGCGCGTTTGCCCTACCCAAAGAGTGTCTTTGAAAAGTCTGAGGTGGATAGTTGATGAGCTTTGGATAAAAGCTGTTTGCCCTAGGGAATGAGGAGATGTTGCCTTGCTGATGGCACGGGCGATGTTTTGGAGCATAGCTTCTCCGGGACCGGTAATCTTCTGGATTTGCTCGTCATGGAGGGTAAGAAGGGGTGGATTAGTATCTTTCTTATTCCAATCCCAAAAGATGAGAGTCCACACTGAAGATTCTCCGGGCAGAAAAAGACTGTGCCCGTTGTTGCCGTCTATATTGCTGCCATTTACGGGATACTGCGTGCTTGAAAAAGGCCAAAGTATCCACCGCACAAATGAATTAGATGAAGTGTAATATAGAAAGGTTTGCTGGACATGTGCGTTAGAATCAATATATATAACCCATTTAGGTAGCCATGGCTCATATCCGCCCGGGTAAAAATATGTTTTTAACGCAGAATCCCACTTATTGTTATTGAGGCAATTTTGTACACCCCGGCGAGAATAACAACTCCCTCCATTTTGGCCGTTTTGCTGCGAGTCTTGAGCGTGGCTCCCGATTGGCGGCAGAAAGCAAAAAAACGCTATTGCCAAAATTCTTATCAACTCCATCACGGCTTTTTTAGAGGGCATTGTTTTCATAACCAACATTCTCCTTTATTTAAAACCTCGCGGTGAGGCTGAATCTTTGCGCGTCGCCGAGCTCGCCTTGGGGCGTGAAGGAATAATCGAAATCAAAGCCGTCCAAGCGAAGCCCCGTTCCGAAAGAAAATCCGTTAAGCGCCGCGACATCGATGCCGCCCGAGCCGTTGAGAAGA
Source organism: Candidatus Aminicenantota bacterium (assembly GCA_027365515.1). Lineage (GTDB taxonomy): Bacteria > Acidobacteriota > UBA4820 > UBA4820 > DSQY01 > JAEMPZ01. The sequence continues at coordinate 71 of DAHXMK010000019.1, read as the reverse complement.
AGGGGTTCTGAAAAAGTCGAGCGGTCATATCCCGCCCTTAAAGCGATGAGATTAATCGGCCTAAATTCGAG
>DAHXMK010000010.1 GCA_027365515.1 Candidatus Aminicenantota bacterium | reverse complement strand
CACGAGGACCGGCTTCATTTCGGCCCGGTGGACTACGAGGTCAACCATCCCCTTTTGCAGGAGGAACTCCGACCGCTGGAACCCCTCCGGCAGCTTCTGGCGGATCGTCTGCTCGATGACCCTCGGTCCGGCGAAGCCTATCAGCGCCTGGGGCTCCGCGATGTTCACGTCGCCGAGCATCGCGAAGGAGGCCGTGACTCCGCCCGTGGTCGGGTCGGTCATTATGGATATGTAGGGAAGGCGCGCCTCGTGAAGCCTCGCCAGCGCGGCCGATATCTTGCCCATCTGCATGAGGGAATAGACCGACTCCTGCATCCTGGCGCCGCCGGAGCAGGAGATGACGATCAGCGGGAGCCTCTCCTTGAGCGCCCTCTCGGCGGCCCTGGTTATCTTTTCGCCGACGACGCTCCCCATGGAGCCCCCCATGAAGGCATACTCCATGCAACTGATGACGACGCCCATCCCGCCCATCTCGCCGATGGCGTTGATGACGGCGTCCTTCTCGGAGGTCGAGGCCTGGTACTGGACTATCCTGTCCTTGTAGCGCTTCTGGTCCTTGAAGCCGAGCGGGTCGGAAGGGGAAATGGCCTCGTCGAACTCCTCGTATCCCGCCTCGTCAAAAAGCGATTCAAGCCGCCGCCTCGCCGAAATTCTGAAGTGGTAGCCGCACTTCGGGCAGACTTCGCTGTTCTCCGCGACCGTCTTCGCGAACATGATCTGGCCGCACGAGTCGCACTTCATCCACATCCCTTTGGGGACGTGGACGGCGCGCTCCGAATCGGTCACGGCTTCCGGCTTCTGCTTTTTCCTGAACCACATGCTGCCCGGGACCCTCCCTTCGGCCAAACAAGTATATCGGAAAGCGGCCCTCTTCGGAAGACGATGGGGATGCCGCCTGGCAAGGCCCGCTCGATTGGACCCCAAAGCCAGCTCTCCTTGCAGAGAGCGCCCGGCTCGCGGCGCTATTGATAATCGCGGATTTTGGCCCCGTGTGGTATGCTATCAAACGGAGGGCACCTTTGCGTCTTGTCCGCCTGGTTATATATTTGGCGAGCCTCGGAGCCGGAACGGCGCTCGGAGTCTGGATTGTCCTGAACCTTGCTTCTCGAAGCGGCGGGGTGATCGTTCCCCAAGTGGTCGGCCTCAGCGACGACCAGGCGAGGTTCCAGGCGCAAAGGCAGGGGCTCATCTATCAAGTTGAGGCGGAGCGGTACGACCTGGCGATCCCGCGCGGGCGCGTGGCCAGCCAGGCCCCCGACGCCGGGATGGCGGTCAAGAAGGGCCAGACGCTGAGGGTGATCATCAGCAAAGGGCTTGACAGCGTGACCGTCCCCGAGTGGCGAGGCGTCGGATTGAGCCAGGCTCAGGTCCACGCGCAGCAGGCCGGATTGAAGATCGTGAATGTGGCCTATATAAGGTCGGCCTTGCCGCCGCAGGTGGTCGTCTCTCAGTCGCCGGCGCCCGGCACGATAGTCGCGAGGGATTCGGAGACCTCTCTCCTGGTCAGTTCCGGGCCGCCCACCTTCATCTTCGTGACTCCCGATTTCACCGGCGCGAAGCTGGAGAGCGCCCAGAGGCTTCTTGGCTCGTACGGCATCCAGACCGGGCCCACGAGGACGCAGATGGCCGGCGGGACCGAGGGAACGATCGTCGCCCAATCGCCGCAGCCAGGCTATCCTCTCGACAGAAACCAGATCGTCCAGCTGGTGGTGAACGGGCAATGAAGACGAAACAGGGCGGGCGGCTTCTGGCTCCGTCAATACTCTCCGCCGACTTCGCTTCTCTGTCGGAGAGCGTCGCGAAGGTCGCCCCTTACAGCGGCCTCATTCACGTTGACGTGATGGACGGCCATTTCGTTCCGAACATCACACTGGGGCCGGTGGTCGTGGAGGGGCTCAAGAGGACATCCAGCCTTCCGCTCGACTGCCACCTTATGATCGAGGCGCCGGACCGCTACATCGCCGATTTTGCCAAGGCGGGAGCCGCATTTCTCTCCGTTCACCAGGAGGCGTGCCCTCACCTTCACAGGACCATCCAGCGAATCCGCGAGGAGGGGATGCGCCCCGGCGTCGCGCTCAACCCGGCAACGCCAATTGAGACGCTCGACGAAATCCTGGGGGAGGTGGACTTCATTTTGATAATGAGCGTCAATCCAGGCTTCGGCGGGCAGAAGTTCATCACCTCGTCGCTTGGCAAGGTCCGCGGACTCAAGAATAAGATCGCGGCGATGGGCCTTGGCGTCAAGGTGGAAGTTGACGGGGGCGTCAACAGGCAAACCATACCGCCGCTTCTGGAAGCGGGAACCGATTGGTTCGTGGCCGGCTCGGCGATATTCGGGGCGCCGGACCCCGGGGCCGAGGCGAAGAGTTTCAAAGAGATGATAGATGGCTGAGGCCGCCGTTTCGATCAGGGTCCGCTACGCCGAGACCGACCAGATGGGGGTGGTTCACCATGCCGCCTACCTGCCATGGCTCGAAGTGGCGAGGACCGAATACCTCCGCCAGCGGGGGCTTCCATACAAGGCCCTCGAGGAGATGGGAATAAGCATGCCGGTGCTGAAGGTGGAGGTCGAGTACCTCAAGCCGGCGCTTTACGACGACCTTCTCTCCGTTTCGGCCAAGCTGGAGGCCGCTTCGGCGGTGAGGTTCCGGTTCTTTTACGAGGTGCGCAGGGATCAAGGCGAAACGCTGCTCTGCCGCGGCAGAACCTTTCACGCCGCGACCGGGCGCGACGGGAGGCCGAAGCGGGTCCCGGCTGAATTGATGCATATTCTAGGAGGCGATCTTGCGAAAAGTTAGTTGTGCCATTGCGCTCGCGGTTCTTTTAATGTTTCCGGCTCTAGCTTGCCATCACAAGAGAAACGCCGCGAAAGCGCAGGCCGAAGTAGTGCCAGTTGACAAGTTATGGGCAAAGGGCCAGGCGGCGATGAAGAAGCACCACTACGCCACGTCGCGAAAATACTTCGACCAGATATCGTTGAGGGAAGACGCCGGGGAATACAAGGACAAGGCGGCGATTGCCACGGCCGACAGCTACCGCTTCGAACACAACGTCGCCTCTTACGCCG
>DAHXMK010000391.1 GCA_027365515.1 Candidatus Aminicenantota bacterium | reverse complement strand
AGAGGGGGGCGGCTCAATATTGCCGCGGGTTGATTCGGGCTGGCTGGCTACGGAGGAGGTTCCGAAGTTGATGAGTTTATGAGTTGATGGGAGCGGGCAAAGCACTCGCACAATGCCTGCAAACTCATCCTCTTATCAATTTGTCCGCTTCATTCCACGGGCCGCGCTTAACACCAACTCTTGGCGCTTTACGGTTCAGACCGCGATAGGATATTCTCGTCAAGCCCGCCCTGAAGGCGCTTCATCGCCCTGGTGGAGGAGAAGTACCCCTTCGTCCCGGCGGCGACCATCAGGACGCTTATGACCGCCAGCGCCCCGTCGAAGAGGCTCCACCAGGAAAGCCCGAAGTATCTGAAGAGGCTAATTCCGAGGACGAGAAAAGCGAGCCCCGTCCTGATGAAAGCCAGCGCGGTGCGGCCCCTGGCAAGCTCAGTGCGCAGAAAGGAGAGGCGCGTCCTCGTCAAGGCGTAAAGGTTTCTTCCTTCCGCCAGGACGTTTCTCTCCCTCGCCAGATCGGTCCGCCGCGTCGAAAGGTCGGTGCGGGTTTCGGCCATCGCCGTGCGCTCGTTGGCAAGGCCCGTTCTGTCCTTGGCGAGCTTCGTGCGCTCATCGGCCAGGCTCGTGCGCCTCTGAGCGAGGGTCGTCCTGTCGTTGGCCAGCGCGGTCCGGCGGCGGGCCATTTCGGTGCGCTCGACGGCGAGGCCGGTCCTCTGGTTGGCGAGGCCGGTGCGCTCCTGCGCAAGGCCGGTCCTGATGTTGGCCAGTTCGGTGCTTCGGGTCGAGAGGCGCGTCATCTCTCTCGTGAGCGCCGTCCTCTCCTTGGCCATGCCGGTCTGCTGCTCGGAATGGTGGGCCGTGGCCGAGGAGAACTGCAAGAGGTTCGTCGTGTTCTCCGTCCGCTTCTTCGCCAGCTCATTCTGTTCTTCTATCAGGCGGACCTGTTCCTTCTCGGCGGCCTCGCTCTCTTCAAGGATGGCCCTCATTTTCTCAAGGACGGCTTGCTCGTTTCCCTCGGCTCCCATGGAAACCTCCTTTTCTCAGGCGCCGAAGTCGCCAACCGGGCCGTAGCCCGGCTGATATTCGACGCTTGTAACTCCGCTTACTCCGCTGGCCTTTTCAATGACGTGCTTCAGGGCCGCGTCGTCGAGGTAGGGCCCCTCAATCATGATCGCCCCGTCCTTGGCTTGGGCGCCAAGCTCCAATTGGGCGGTCTCCTTGTCCAGGACCAGCTCCGCGAGAACCTTAGTGGAGAGCAGAAAGTCGGCCGCCTCCCTCTCCGATTGCGGAGTAGCCTGGAAAGCCTTCTGCCGCGAGGCGTGAAGGACGATTGAGCAGACGTCGTCAACGTGGGCTTTTGCCAGGTTTATGCAGAGGTCGTACTGCGATGGGTCGCGAAGGTCTTTGCCGTACATGAACCGGCACCAGGTGAGCCGCTCGCCGTCCGCCTGCTCGATGTACTCCTGCGCATCCCGTTCCGACAGGCCCCTCAATTCCATCGTTCGCTGGACGCGGTAAGTCTCTGGCGCCAAAAGCCTCACGCGAAGGCACTGCGGGAAATTCGGCAGGAGAAGGTGGCCCGAGTAGCCGAGGTAGGCGGCGCTCTCACCGCAGAAGAACTCCATCATGGCAAGCCGCATCAGTATCTTGTAGGGGCGCCTCAGGTCGCTGAACTCCTGGTAGGCGCGCACGGCCCTCGGTATGGCGCTGATCACCTTGGCCGCCGCCTCTCCGTGCGCGTTTATGGCCGCCACCAGGTTTTCCCTGGTCAGGCACTTCATGCCGCCTTGGCGCTGGAGGCACTCGGCCACCTCCTGGCCGCCAGCCATCGAGCCCCTGGAAATCAGAATTGTAGCCATGCTCCCCCCTCCCAATGCAGTTTAGCCCCATTCCGCCATGATAGGCAAGGCCCATAACGTCACCTAGACGGCAAGCCGCCGGCCGGCCGTTTGATGCCGAAGGCGGCTTGGGCGGGCAGGGTCCATGGGCTATAATTCATGAGGAGGAGGGAGCCATGAGCGGGACATTCATAGCGGCGAACTGGAAGATGTACAAGAACCGCGCCGAAGCGGAAGCCTTCTTTCGGGCTTGGCGCCTGCTGCCCGCGCCACGGGGCCGGGAGATCGCCTTCTTCCCGCCGTTCACGCTGCTCGGCGTGGTGAAAGAGCTTCTTCCCTCCGGCCAGGCCCTGGGAGGGCAGAACCTCCATGAAGCTGCGGAAGGCGCCTTCACCGGGGAGGTCTCCGCGCCGATGCTTTCGGACGCGGGCTGTTCCTATGTCTTGGTCGGCCACTCGGAGCGCCGCCATGTTTTCGGCGAATCGGATAACCGGGTCGCGAAGAAGTTCTCGGCCTCGATGAACGGTGGTTTGCGCCCCGTCCTTTGCGTCGGCGAAAAGCTGGACGAGCGCGAGGCGGGACGAACGCTCGAAGTGGTTTTGGGGCAACTGGCCTCCGCGCTGGGATTGCTTCCTCCGGCGCAGGGTTTTGACGTCGCCTACGAGCCGGTCTGGGCGATAGGAACGGGCAAAGTGGCCAAGGCCTCGGACGCATCAGAGGTTCATCTGGCTATAATCGAGTGGCTCAAGAAGCGTGGCGCGGGAAAAGAGGCGCGAGTTCTCTACGGCGGATCCGTCAAACCCGACAACGCCGCCGAGCTTCTCGCGGCAGACGGCGTCCAAGGCGTTCTCGTCGGCGGAGCCAGCCTCGAACCAACGTCCTTCCACAAGATCGCAACGGCGGGGATGTAGGCCGCGAGACGCGGGGAGAGCAATGCTGAACGTTGAATGGTGAATGGTGAATGTTGAATTGTGGCAGACCATTCGATTGATCAAGGCAATACCACTGCTGTCCAAAATAGTCCTTGCTGGGTGGTCGTATCTAGCAATGACGGCATTTTGAAAGTAAGAAGCAATGTGTTTGGAAAGAAGGTCCCCAATAAAGAGGACGAAGGCGCGCCGCCACGAGGTGGCGGCCGAAAGTCGCTCCGGCCACGGCTACAACCGTCCTAGAAAATGATTAAATTAGTGAAGGACGTTTTTCGCCGTGTCCTGCGCGATTTTGGCCCGCTTCGCTGGCGGCGCCTTCTTGTGCCAGTTTGAATGCCCCACCCCCTATCCTTGGTAACGCCGGCGGCGCCGGACCATCTTCTTCGTCACTGCTCGCCGGCTCGCATCCTCAACGTATACAGATACGCCTCCGGTGCGGCCTGGCTCGCGTTCCTTGAACCTGGCCCAACGGCGCCGGGACGCGCGCTTGCTCCGCAAGCGCGGCAGGCAGAACCGCGTTTGGAGGTGCCAAACTTAACAATGCAAGATGATCATTAGCTTTGGCGATGGTGCCTTGCTGTTGCGCTGACTGCATCGATTCTAAGTCTAGTGCACACCTCTGTAAATATGGAATTAGGTATAAGCGCTCTCATTTTTGGCAAACGTAAGTGGGATTTTCGGACTTTTTGCCGTTTATGGCGGCCATCAGATGGGCACACCCAGTATGGTTCTGAGCCACTAAAGCTAAATACATAGGGGGTATCGCATCTCGTGCATCTTAAAATGCCATCCAAGGGATAGTCCGCGCCGATGCTCCGGGTGAAGCACTTGTTGGCGCATTGCCAGAAGTAAGGTTCGTCGCGGCCCTCAACTGCCATCATTTCAGCGCCGCACACCGGGCATTTCGATTCTGGCTTGCCTGGCGTTGATAGGAGTTCATCCAAACGAAGAATCTGGAAGTACCCCTCCAGCCAACGCTGACTCTTGGTGCGGTCCATGATCTCTTGTGTGTCCGAGAAACTAAGTGGGTTCAACGAACCAACCCATGTAATGTCATCGTCCACAAACACGAGTTTTTCATGCATGCGCATCTTATGAACCACGTTAACCCCAATCACTGAAAGCTGTTTCTCGACTAGCTTTGCATGCTCAAGTTGTCCCTTCGGCTTTGTCCGCTCTGAAAGCGGTTTGGTGATCACGGAAATCTTTACGCCTCTTTCTAGCGCAGCTTGCAACTGAGGCAAGAGGTAACCGACGCGTGCTTGCGTCATGAAGGGCGAGTAGATGATGACGCGCTGCTTAGCCTGCTGGATGTCTGACAAGAGAAGTGGGAAGAAACCCTGCTGCGTGACCCTAAGACGAGAGTGGGCAGGTTCAATCTCACCGCCCATCGTGTCGATCTGTGCTTTGGCGGCTCTTCCGGCAAGTCCTTCTGGCACCACCTTCAATGCCGATATGGGCGGAAACGCTTTCATTAGATGGGGAAGCAGCGTCTTTCCGAGAAACGCTCTCTTTGCGCGTTTCAAATTGTAAGCAAAATCCCCAATGATGATGAGGCGTGACTTGGCCCTGGTCAGGCCCACATTCAAAAGCCTTCGCATGTCTTGATCGCGCTTGGGATTGAAAAGATTCACGCGCCAGTGCGGCTCATCGGCAACCAAGTCAAATATAACTACTTCTGCTTCTGAGCCTTGGAAGCTGTGAGCTGTGCCTGCTACAACGTGGTCTTTCAAGGTCGCATTTTCACTCAGCAGAAGGCTTACCAGCTTTGCGTGCGGCCTGTATGGAGAAACGATCAGTACCTTTGGCGAGCGATCCGAGGCATCGAGAGCCTCAGGTAATATAAGCTGTGCCGCAATATCCACGGATACCGATGCAGAGAGGAAATTGAGACGGCTGGCTTTGCCATTCTTCGCGACACTGGTCACCCAAGCGTTGAGCGGTCCTGTGTCAACCAAAACAACAGGTTTATCGTAAGGCCAGTCCCGATTGAACCACAGTGACGTGTCCTGTTTCGCCGCCCCGCGAAGTTCATTGTCATAGAAGAGATTGGCAACTTGAACAATCTCCCTTACCATTCGCAGTTGTTCAGTGAGTTTGATAAAGTATTCCTTGGATTCGAGATCCTTAGAGATTATCTCATACCCTAGCCATTTCCTGGCCAATTCACGCTGAGATAGAACGACGGGGCCTAATTGTCTCGGATCCCCTACAACAACGAGGCTCCTTTGGCAAAGCAAGGCGGCTACCCAAAGAGCGGGAAACGATGCCATTGATGCTTCATCAAGTATGACGGTGTCAAATTTGCAGGCTTGAATTTCCTCGCTCAGGTAGGTCTTCGTAAGAGTGGCGCCAATTATTGCGGCATTAGCAATGATGTTCTTCTCGACTTGGGAAAGCTGCAGTTCGATCTCTTGAATGCTGCGTGCCACGTCTACGAGCATAGCCCTGAGAGAGGCCGCCTTTCCTCGAAGCTCGATCGGGGTGACCAAACTCGTGGATTGGTTCACCCTCTTCTGGCACTCGACAGCACATTGAAGCATGGCCGTGATGGCCGAGGGAATCTCGTTGATTAGGCCTAAAGCAAATACCGGCTTCAGTAGGACTGACAATGTCGAGGATAACTGGTCTTTCAATCTTTGAATTTCCAAGTGAAGCGATTTCTGAGAACACTGCATTTGCCGCAGTCGTTGCAAAGCCGCGCGTGCCTTGTCAATGCAACTTTCTGGGTCTTCGCCAATGGCCGCGGCTTCAGCCTGCTCCAATTTGTTGAGCCGCCTTATCATTAGTTCAATTTCCGAAAGCTCCGCTTCAAGCGACTGCTTTCCTTCCCGCACTCTATTGAATGCTGCACGCGCCTCTTGTTCCTTTGCGGTTTCCCTCTGAAGGGTGGCTATGCTGGGATAATTCGCCAAACGGCTGTCAAGCTCCAAAACCCGCGCCAGATGGTTCTGTAATGATTCAGTTGCGCTGAGTATGGCAATGCGTTCCCCCTCAAGCCCGGCCAGACGCTTTCGCAGATTATCGACTACCGCCGTTTGTTCATGAGGTTCCGGCACCCTTTTCAATAACCGCGCCACCCGACCTGTGGTCAATGAATGCTGTAGGATCACCAGCTCCTCGTCTAAGCGATGCTGCAGCCCTTTGATTTGGTGGTTGATTGCAACCAGTCTTTCAGAAAGGCGGGCATGACTTGATCGCAGATCTGGTAAGGACGGGCAGCTAGCCAGTTCAATCCGAAGCGGTTCAATGCGTAACGCTATTTCAAGACGCCTTACGGACTCTTCTAAGGCTTCGTGTGCCAGCTGGCAGCCCGTCTCAATTCCACTTAGCCTTTCCTGCAAGGCAATTTTTTCAGCATTTCTTAATGCTATGGCTTTTCGAATAAAGAGCAGATTTTCTGCGCGCTGCAGCAGCTCCGTAAGCGCGGATTCGCTTTCTGAAGTGCGTTCAAGTTCTTTTTCCACATAAGATAATTCGGCCTCCTTGCTATCTAGCACGGCCAAATTGTTGAGTCCCAATTGAATGACCGGTGGGGCTTCCGCCGCCCATTCTGCAACTGCAGCCTCACGCTCCAGGGAACTGATGTCCTTTGAAAGCTCGACCTTTCGTGCTACTAGTTGGTCCTTTTTCGCGCTTAGCTCGCACGATTGCCTTTCCACCTGTGTTTTCAGCAAGGCACCTGGGTAGGTGTTTCTGAGTTTTTCATCGTGAACTTCACCAATTCGAATGATCTTGCCTAGATCAACTTGCTCTTTTAATGCCTCCGCAACGTGCCTGATCGCTTGATCAACGGCTATATTCGTGTGAGAGACGACAAGGACGCTACGACCGGAGTTGAAAAGACACTGGGCAATTGAACCGATGGTTCTTGTCTTTCCGGTACCTGGAGGGCCCCAAATGACCGTAAGATTACGCCCCAGAGCGCTTCTAACGGCTGCCTTTTGGGCATTGAAGAGTCCTGCTGGAATGTCTGGCGCGTCCTGAGGCTTTCCACAGACCGGGCTCTTTCCGAGCATCCGTAGAGCGGCATCATTTGTTTTGGTGGCGTTCAGCGTTATCCTGCCGATCAACTTCCGCAGCAATAGCGTCAAGTCGGTCTGCAAAGTTGCTGTGGGGACAAATTGGCCGAGGTCGGCCTCTATGCTGATGACGATTCGCAAGCCTTCTACCGATACTATTGTTGTTTGGAAAGTTCCTTTTCCAGGGACTCGAAGATCTCCGGGCATGTCACCGGGCACATTAAGAACCGAATCCATCAGAAAAGCATACTGAACCGCTTGACCCAACTTCGCGATCTGTCGCCCATCGGTCAGCGGCACGGCAGCGCTGGACGCATATCTCTTGGCTGCTTCAATCTCCTCCTGAAGTGCCGTTACAAACTCGTCCAGCGGCCATGGGAGCGCTAACGAGGAATCCAAGGAACCGTCTTCGATTCGTGCCAAATGTCAACATTCCCATCTTATTGGAGAAGAACCAAGGCTCGGGCAGATATCACCGCCGACGGACCTTTGTAGTTTTTCCGACCCATTCGCCATGTCATAACCTTCATGAGGTCGGTGTACCCTCCGTTGAAACATTCTGATCCCTATTAACATACCTTGAACGACTACCGCCTATTTAGCCCTGGCTCGCAGCCAGTCCCTGACAAAATTTTCGGTCATCTGTTCGGCGAGTTTCTTGCTCGCTTTCGCGGCGTTGGCCGAGCGCTCGTGCTCCAGGCCGGTCCATAGCTGTTTGCCAGCCGCTTCTATCGTGAGAGAGCCCTCGCAGGTGCAGAAATTAGCGCCGGACCACATGCTGATGGTTTGCGCGCCACAATCGGTTGCGAACGAAAATGTCGCGTCGGCTTCGCTTTCGCTTGAAGCTAACGCAGGCCCGTGCATTTCTTCAAGCCGTTTCTGAATCACCACCCGCAACACCTCGGAGTCGGCCTTTATCCAAATCTTGCCTACCTCTTGAAGAGAAACCGTCTTTTTTTGCGCTGTTGGTGGAGGAGGGGCCGTTAGCTCCTTTTGAGAGGAAACGTTGGCCGGAGCCCCCTCCGGCCTTTCTAGCATGACCGTCACGATGGAGGAAGGCACGCCGGAGTTCTTTAGCTCTATAAGGCCATTGGTCGAAACGTCGAAAGAAACGGGGCTGTGGCGAATCTTCGCTACGATGACAGCCTCATCGAGTCCCGCTTTGGCCATTGCAATGACATCGGCGTTGGTCAGAACGGAGCTTGCGCCTTTCGTTGGCGGAGCCGTCTGCGCGAAAGTCCCCAAAGACAAGACAATCAACACTACCGCAAGATAACCCGTAAGTCTTCGCATGTTCGCTCCCCTTTTTATAAACCCGCCCAAAGCACGATGCCCCTCTGCCGCCATTCTCCTTCTTCAGGAGGAAGGCGTCAAGGGAGGCGTCTTCCTCCCTTCTCTCCCGTCCTCCCTGTGAATATTTCCTCCGTGTCTCCGCGCCTCTGTGGTGAATCTCTCTTAGCCAACCGGCTCTTCGCCAACCCGCCTCTTGCGCCAAAGCGCGGGTTAGGGTATAAAAGGCCGAGGTGGATGATGGCGCCACCTTTTTTCCGTTCTAATACACATGCGGAGGTAGAGTGTCTATTTCGCGAAGGCCTTCATCGAAGTGGGGATGGGTGGGCAGCGAGGCCGAAGCCGCGGGCTTGCTTGAGAAACCCTCCCACCGCGGTGGGCTTTGCCCAGCCGAGCGCCGGGCGGAAAGGGGATAACCTCTTCCCCGCCTGGTTAACCAAGGAGGAGCCCTATGGCAGGAATCGTCGGGTACGGGGCGTATATTCCGCGTTACCGGATCAAGGTCGAGGAGATCGCCAAGGTCTGGGGCGCGGATGCGCCGAGCTTCAAGAAAGGTCTGATGCTTCGCGAGAAGTCCGTTCCGGGGCCGGATCAGGACGTCATCACCATTTCAGTCGAGGCGGCGCGCAACGCGATGAAGCGCGCGGGCGTCAGCGGGGCGAAAGTCGGCGCCATTTACGTCGGGTCCGAATCGCACCCTTACGCCGTAAAGCCAACCGGGACGGCCGTCGCCGAGGTCATCGGCGCCGTGAACGACTGCCATTGCGCCGACCTCTCTTTTGCCTGCAAGGCCGGCTCAGAGGGAATGTTCCTCGCTTACGGCCTCGTCAAGTCGGGCGAGGTCGAGTACGCCATGGGCATCGGCTCCGACACCTCCCAGGGCGCGCCGGGCGACGCGCTTGAATATTCCGCCGCGGCCGGAGGCGCCGCGTTTCTGATGGGGCTGAAAAACGTCGTCGCCGAGGTCGAGTGCCAGTACTCCTTCATGTCCGACACGCCTGACTTCTGGCGCCGCGAGTACATGCACTACCCGCGCCACGGCGGCCGCTTCACGGGCGACATGGCCTACTTCAAACACGTCAGGGGCGGCGTCGAGGGCATTCTCAAGAAAGCCAAAGGCAAGCCCAGGGATTTCAAGTACGCCGTCTTCCACCAGCCCAACGGCAAGTTTCCGATGAAGATGGCGAAGGACCTCGGCTTCAGCGACGAGCAGATGAAGACCGGGCTTCTCGTGCCGACGCTGGGCAACACCTATTCGGGCGCCTCGCCGCTCGGGCTGTCGGCCATACTTGACGAGGCGAAGCCTGGCGACAGGATTTTGATGTGCTCGTTCGGCTCCGGCGCCGGCTCCGACGCCTTCATCTTCACATGCACCAGGGAGCTTCCCAAGGTGCAGGGAAAGGCGAAGAAGACGAGGGACTATCTCGACACCAACCCCTTCTACCTGGACTACGGCACCTACGTGAAGTTCAGGCGGAAGATAAGAAAGAACGTGGAGGACTGAGGCCATGCGCGACGTAGCCATCATAGGAATCGGCATGACGGATTTCGGGGAGATGTGGAACGACTCCCTAAGGGACCTTTTCGTCAAGGCTTCCCTGGAAGCAATGGACGACGCGGGCGTTGACCACATTGACGGCCTGGTGGCCGGATGCATGAGCCCGGGCCTTTTCGCCGGGCAGGAGCACATCGGCTCTTTGATGGCCGATTATCTTGGACAGGCGCCGATCCCGGGCGTGCGCGTCGAATCGGCTTGCGCATCGGGCGGAATGGCGTTAAGGACGGGCATCGCCTACGTCGCCTCCGGAATGCACAACGTCGTTCTCTGCGGCGGCGTCGAGAAGATGACCGACGTCTCCGGCGCGCAGGCGACCTACGCCCTCGCGACGGCCGCCGACCAGGACTACGAGGCGTTTCACGGCGTGACCTTCCCGGGCTTGTACGCGATGATGGCGACGGCCCACATGCACAAGTACGGGACGAAGCGCGAGGATCTCGCCCAGGTTGCCGTCAAGAACCACGACAACGGCCTCTTGAACCCGCACGCCCAGTACAGAATGAAGATCACGGTGGAGCAGGTCATCAACTCGGTGAAGGTGGCGGACCCGCTCAACATTTTGGACTGCTCGCCGATCACCGACGGCGCGGCGGCGGTCATCATCTGTCCATTGGAGATGGCCAAGAAGATGAAGAAGAAGCCGGTCGTGAAGATATCGGCATCCACTCACGCGACCGACACGATAGCGCTTCACCAGCGCGACGACATCACCTGGCTCAAGTCAACGGCCGAGGCGGCCGCCAAGGCCTACAAGATGGCCGGCGTGAAGCCGGAGCAGATTGACTTCGCCGAAGTGCACGACTGCTTCACCATCGCGGAAATCTGCGTCCTTGAAGCGATGGGCATCGTCAAGAAGGGCGAGGGAGGCAAGGCGACGCGCGAGGGCTTGACGGCGCGCGACGGCAAGTTCCCCGTCAACCCGTCCGGCGGGCTGAAGTCGAAGGGACATCCGGTCGGGGCGACCGGCATCGCCCAGATCCACGAGATCGTCACCCAGCTTCGCGGCGAAGCCGGAAGGCGCCAGCTCAAGAGAGCCAGGCGCGCCTTGGCTCAGAACATGGGAGGCTCCGGCGGCAGCGCCGTCGTTCACATTCTGGAGGTGCTGTGATGATTACCCCGGCCATAGTAAGGAGAAATACTCCGCATCGGTACAGGATGGAGGCGCAGAAGTGCGCCGCCTGCGGCAAGGTCTTCTTCCCGCCGCGCCTCGTCTGCACTTGCGGGTCGAGGAAATTCAAAGCCTACGCGCTTCCATCGGAAGGGAAGGTCATAACTCACACCGTCATCAGGACCGCCCCCCGAGGCTTCGGCGACGAAGCGCCCTACTGCATGGGCATCGTCGAGCTGAAGGACGGCTCGCGCGTTTTGTGCCAAATCGCCGACTGCGAGCCTCACAGGCTCAAGGTAGGCCTTCAGGTCACTATCGAGTTCCGCAAGATTCAGGAAGCGGGCGAATCGGGCGTCATAGCCTACGGTTACAAGGCGGTGCCGGAGAGATAGAGGCCGGGCGCCTTCGATAACGCGCGGGGCGGCTTTGCCGCCCCGCTTTTTTATTGCGGCCAAGATGGAAAAATGCGAGGGGGCGGCCGCCGCTTCCATGTTATACTTTCTTTCACGCTTAAGCGGCCCGGATGCCGCGAAGGAGCCTGGATGGAAGAGACAACCGCAGCCCCGAGGATGGAACCGCCGAAGGCTTACCGCTGGCTCGTGCTCGTCATCATCAGCCTCGCCATGTTCGGAAATTATTACGCCTACGACTGCATCAGCCCGCTTGCCGACGTGCTCAAGTCACAGCTTGGATTCTCCGACAAGATAATAGGGCTCTTGAACGGGATATACAGCTTCCCGAACATCGTCATGGTTCTCATCGGGGGAATGATCATTGACCGTATCGGGACGAGGCGCAGCACGCTCATTTTCGGCTCGCTTTGCCTCGCCGGGGCGGCCGTCACGGCGGCCACGTCGAGCGCGTGGGTCATGGTCGGCGGGCGGCTGCTCTTCGGCCTGGGCGCGGAGTCTCTTATCGTCGCGGTCACGACCGCGCTGGCGAAGTGGTTCCGAGGCAAGGAGCTCTCGTTCGCTTTCGGGATCAACCTTCTTATAGCGAGGATGGGTTCGTTCGCGGCGCAGATGTCCCCGACGTGGGCCACATCCGCGTACAACAAGTGGCAGTGGCCGCTCTTCATCGGAGTGGCCTTCGCGACGTTCTGCATTACCGGCCCGATTCTCTATATCCTGCTGGAGCGGCGGGCGGAGAGCCATTACGCCCTTGCCAAGGAGAGCGAAACCGAGAAGGTGGTCTGGCGCGACCTCTTTAAGATGAGCCCTTCCTTCTGGTACATGGTCGCGCTCTGCGTAACCTTCTATTCGGCTATATTTCCGTTCCAGACTTTTGCCGTCAAGTTCTTCATAGAGGCTCACGGCGCGACGAGAGAGACCGGCGGGCAGCTCCTCGCCATGCTGACGCTTTTCGCCATGATCGCGACGCCGCTCTTCGGGCTGATGGTTGATAAAGTCGCCAAGCGCTCCCTCTTCATGATGTTCGGTTCCCTGCTGCTCATCCCGGTCTATCTGATGATGGGGTACACCTCCGTTTCCCTCTTCGTGCCGATGGCGATGATGGGGATTGCCTATTCGCTCATCCCGGCGATCATGTGGCCGTCGGTCGCCTACATCGTCGAACAGAAGAAACTGGGCACCGCCTACGGCCTGATGACCGCCATCCAGAACGTCGGGCTCTTCGGCTTCAACGTGCTCGTAGGCTTTGCGAACGATACGTGGAACGCCAGCGCCGCGAATCCCGGCGGATATCACGCGGGCATGTGGATATTCTCTTGCCTCGGCTTCTTCGGCCTGCTC
>DAHXMK010000358.1 GCA_027365515.1 Candidatus Aminicenantota bacterium | reverse complement strand
TCCGGAGGCAACGGCCTGGACAGATCGAGGTGGCCGAGGAGCGTTTCGACCTCGCGCCCTTCAACCAGAATTCTGGCGCTGGTTATCCCCTTGAAATTGTAGCAGAGCGTGTCAACGAGGCCATAAACCCTCGCGTTCTCGGTATCGCTGCCGCCGCCGGAAGCGGCCGGCCCAGTCAGGTCGAGCACGACCACTCCGCCATCCATGAGGAAGAGCCCTCTTAGCGAAGTGCCTTGCAGGAAAGGTTGGACCTGTCCTCCGCACGGCGTCCCGTCCAAATAGCGCTTGACCACCTGAGTCATGTCGTCCTGCGCGACGCCCTTGAGAACCATCGGCACCGGACAGGCCGACAGAAGGCCCGTCGCCGCATCGGGATACAAGAACGTCACGGCAGTCGTGGCTTCTTGAGCCCCCTGCGCGGGCTGCTGCGGCTGGCCCGGCTTCGCCGGCGCGCCCTTTTGCGGCCCTTTGCCGCACGAGGCCAGGACCAGCGCGGCGCAGAAGAGCGCGGCCAGTCTAGCGTGATTGAGGTTGCGCCTGCGATCCATTTTGAGCCTTGAAGTCCAGGATTGATTGTACTATCTGGCCGGTGACCTGGTCCTGGAAAGCCGGGTCATTGATCTGGCTTGCTTCTTCGGGGTTGGAGAGAAAGGCCACCTCGACGAGGACGGCCGGCATCTGCGCCCCTTCGAGAACGACGAACGGCGCCTGCCTGACTCCGCGCTCTTGCGTGCCAAGCAGTTGGTTCAGCCTGCCCTGGATCGAAGCGGCGAGCACCTGGCTTTCGACGAGGTATTCCGTCTGGGCCAGGTTCCACAGAACCATTGAAAGCGTGCTTCCGCTCTCGAAGCCCGCCGGCGCGGCGTTTTCCTTCTCTGCCACCTGGCGGCTCCAGAGGTCGGTCGCTTCGCGGCTCATGAAGTAGGTCTCCGAGCCCTTCGCGCTTGACGCCGGGGAGGCGTTCAGATGGATCGAGAGAAAAATGCTCGCCCGGTTGTAGTTGGCTATCGCCGTCCGCTGCGTCAGCGGAACGTAAGTGTCGGTGGAGCGCGTCAGCAAAGTCGCGATGCCTGCCTTCTCAAGCGCCGCCTCCAGCTTTTGAGAAATGGCCAGCGCCACGTCCTTCTCTTGCAAGCCGCTCTTGCCAATCGCGCCTGTGTCGCCGCCGCCGTGGCCCGGGTCAATGACCACCAGGAAGCGCCCCGGCGTCTTCTGCGGCCTTGCCCCTTGAGACGGGGCGGCCGCCTGGGCGGACTGCGGCTCCGGAGGAGCGACGAGCGGGACGGCCTGTCCTCCGCCCTTGACCAGAATGACCAGCCTCTCTGGATTTCTGAGGTTCACCGTCTCGAAGCTCTTGTAGCCGTCTCCAAGTTCGAGCTTGAGCGAGCGCCCCTGGTTTTCAACGTCGAGCCGCTTCGCGATGCCGCCGCCCAGCTCCTGGCTCTCCGCTTTGACCCGCCCCCTTGGAAGCTGCACCAAAAGTGAGCCTGATTCTTTTTTGA
>DAHXMK010000318.1 GCA_027365515.1 Candidatus Aminicenantota bacterium | reverse complement strand
GCGTCGCGGGCGCTCGTGGCGAGCGGCTTGGCGCCGCGCATCGTGAGGCTTGTCCACCCTTCTTTTCAAGCCCCGCCCCATTTGGCGCTCATTCAGGCCAGGCGAGCCCCCGTCAAGGGCTGCATCGAGTTGCCGCCGCTTTTTCTCAGAAGCGAGGAAGGTGCCTACAATTCCGAAGTCGAGCCTCTGCTTGAAGGCGACCGCGGGGAGCCGCCGCGATTCCTCGCGGACGCGATGGTCGGAAAGCTGGCGCGCTATCTCCGGCTCATTGGCGCCGACTGCGCGTACGCGAGATCTGGCGAAGACGAGTGGCTATTGGGTGAAGCGCAGCGCAGCGGCCGGGTATTGCTGACCAAGGACGGGGCGCTTATCAAAATGGCAATAAAGGAGGGATGCGAGGCATTCGATCCCGGCTCCGACGAGGCGCTTTTGCAGGCGCGAGCCGTAATGCGCCGTTTCGGGCAGCCGGGCGCCAAGGGCGGCCCCCGCTGTATAAGGTGCAACGCCGTTCCACTGCCTCTCTCGTCGGCGGCGGCGAGGCCTTTTGTCCCAAAGTACACGGGGCTTACGCACGACCGCTTCCACGCCTGCCCGTGCTGTGGCAAACTTACCTGGCATGGTTCGCACCTGGAACGGTTCAGGCTGCGATTTGAAAAGGAGACTATGGATGAGCACCGAGCGTGAAAGGCTGAAAGAACTTCTGAAAAAGCTCTCGCTTAAGACCGGCGATTTCCTTCTGGCCTCGGGCCGGAGGAGCAAGTATTACTTCGATTCCAAGCTGACGACCCTCACCGCCGAGGGCGCTTACCTGACCGGCCGCTGTTTTCTCGACGTCATCGCCGAAAAGAAGATTGTTGCCGATGGCATCGGGGGAATGACGCTTGGCGCCGATCCGATCGTTTCCGTCGTGGCCGCCCAATCCCACAAGGAGGGGCGTCCCCTCGACGCATTCATCGTCCGCAAGGAGGCGAAGGGACACGGGACGATGAAGTGGATCGAGGGGCCGGCCAAACCGGGACAAAAGGTCATCATCGTTGACGACGTAGTGACGACGGGCGGTTCGACCCTTAAGGCCATAGAGCGGGCGAAAGAGTTCGGCCTCGAAATAGTGGCCGTCATGGCGCTGTTGGACCGTGAGGAGGGAGGAACGGAGGCGCTCTCCAAGGAATACGCCTTCTACCCGGTGACGCGCAGGACGGAAATATTCGGCGAATGAGGCCCGCTACAAGGATGACGGCTACGAAGTGGTGGGCGAAAGAAGAGGCGGCGAATTGAGGAACCTTCAGATTTTCATGGCGGCATTGCTTTTATGCGCCGGGCTCGCATTACACGCCCAGCAGGCGCCGGCGGGAGGCGACCTCGTAGCGAAAGGCGCGAAGCTTCTGGCGGACGGCCATCCCGAGGATGCCGAGCCGATCTTGCGCCAAGCCGTGGCTCAGGAGCCGAAGCGCGCGCTCGCGTGGGATTATCTGGGACAGGACCTTCTTTCGATGCGAATGTCCCGGGAAGCGGCTGAGTGCTTCGGCAAGGCGGTCTCTCTTGACGACGCCGCGCCTGAGCTAGGCCGCTCACTGCGCCGCGAGGCGCTCGACGGGCTCGGCCTTTCGCTCGCTTTCGACAAACAGTATGACGCGGCCAAGAAGGCATACGCCAAGGCGATCGCGTGGGACCCGGATTACGCCGGCTTTCCCTACAACCTCGCATGCGTATGCGCCCTTTCTGGCGACCGCGATGGAGCGCTGTCGAACCTGGACAGCTATTTCGGCGTCGCCAAGAGGATGCCGGCGGATTGGAAGCCGCCGGACGCCTCTCTCGACGACGACTTGAAGGGACTTCGCGGCGACCCTCGTTTCGAGGGGCTTCTCATTTCCAGCGTCGGGCCGCAGCCTTACGACAACGCGGGAAGTTCGTTGACGCGAAGGGCTGGCGGGCTTCTAGGCAAGGGGAATTTTCAGGATGCGGAGACCTTCGCGCGCAAAGCCGGGGAGGCGGACCCGCAAAGCGCTCTGGCCTTTTTCATTCTGGGCGGTTCTCAAGAGGCCCTTGGCGATTCAGCCGGAGCCGAGAAGTCGTACCAAAACGCGCTCAAGCTCAACGTGCCGCCGCACGACTCGTTGAACAAGGCCTCCATCGCCCACGCCGCGATATTCGTCGGCAAGGCCCTTCTTGATGCCGGCCGCCCCAAAGAAGCGCTTGAAATGTTAGGCGCCGCCGAAGAGGCGCAGCATTTCCACCCGCTGGCTTTCTACCTGGCAGCGCGCGCCCAAGCCGCGCTCAAGGACGGCCCCAAGGCCCTCGAAGCATTGAAGCGCGCCCTCTCCCTCAAGGACAACCTCGCCGCCGTTGAACCGCCCCTTCCCGATCCAGCCAAAGACCCGGCCTTCGCCGCTTACGCCAAAGATCCGGCCTGGAAGGATATCTTCGGCGGCTGACATCTACAACGCCATAGCGGCGGGTGGTGATCGAGGCTAAACCACGCTTGGTTCTTCACCCCTTCGTGCCTTGGTGTCTTGGCGGCGAATGTACCTCCAACGTATGGCCGGTCGCACTGGCACGTTCTCGTGTTCACGGTTATACTCCATTTCTGCGGAGGAGCGATGGCCAAGAGCGCGTCCAGCCATTTTGATATCCAAGTCGAAAAGCATGTTCTGAAGAACGGCCTTTGCGTGCTGGTGCACGAGGATCACGCGCTGCCGGAGGTGGCGGTGAACCTCTGGTACCACGTCGGCAGCAAGGACGAGGAGCCGGGACGCACCGGCTTCGCCCACTTGTTCGAACACATGATGTTCCAAGGCTCCGAGCACTACCCGGAGGACTTTTTCCGCCCCCTTGAGGAAATCGGCGCGCGGCTGAACGGCTCTACCTCGGAGGACCGCACCAACTACTGGGAGGTCGTCCCTTCGGCCTACCTGGAGCGGGCGCTCTGGCTCGAGTCGGACCGGATGGGCTGGCTTTTGGGCGCGCTGACTCAGGAGAAACTCGACAACCAGCGCGACGTCGTGAAGAACGAGAGGCGGGAAACGCTGGAGAACGAGCCCTACGGAATCGCCGAGGAGATGCTTCCGTCAATCCTCTACCCGAAGGGCCATCCATACGACCACCCGGTCATCGGCTCGATGGAAGACCTAGACCGCGCCTCGCTGGGCGACATCGGCGCGTTCTTCCGCCGCTACTACACGCCGCGCAACTCGTCGCTCTGCATCGCGGGAGACGTGAAGCCGGATGAAGCGCTCGGGCTCGCCGAGAAGTATTTCGGCTCCATACCATCCGGGCCGGTCATTCCTCCAGTCGTTCCTTCGGTTCCAAGGCTCACGAGAGCGGAGCGGGTTCGCCAGGACGACAGCGTCCAGCTTCCCAGGCTCTATCTCTGCTGGCCGGCGCCGCGGCAATTTACGGCAGAGGACGCGGCGCTCTCCATGCTGGGTTCCGTTCTGAGCTGGGGGAAGGATTCGCGGCTCGTGAAGAGGCTTCAGGTGGACGAGGACCTCGCGCAGTCGGTCATAGCTTACCAGTCGAGCGGCGAGGTGTGCGGCGCGTTCACGGTGATAGTGACGGCGCAGCCAGGCGCCGAGCTTGGAAAAATCGAGGAGATCATCTGGAAGGAATTGGACGAGCTTCGGCGAGGCGGCCCGTCCGGAGACGAGATTCGGGCGGCGGTCGCGGGAATGAAGACCCGCGTCATCAAGAGGCTTCAGTCAATGGGAGGCTTCGGCGGCGTCAGCGACCTGCTTAACTACTACCAGACTTTTCTCGGCCGCCCGAACGCATTGGCGGAGGAGATCGGCAGGTACGAGGCCGTTGAGCCGGAGGATGTCCAGGAGGCGGCGTCGCGCCATCTCGATCCATGCGCATACGGCCTTCTTCAAATCACGCCGAGGGAAGGGAAGGCCGTGGTCGAGCCTGGGCGGGCTTCATTGCCAGGGGCCGGAGAGGAGGGGCGCTTTGACCTCGGAGAGCCGCGCCGCTTCGACCTCTCGTGCAAGGCCAGCCTCTGGGTGCTCCAGAGGGAGGGGCTTCCCTACGTCACGATACAGGCCGCCGTGCGGTCGGGCGCGGCGTACGATCCATCAACGTTTCCGGGCCTGGCTGACTTGACTGGCGACCTTCTCGACGAGGGAGCGGCCGGGCTAGACGCGCTGGCGCTGGCAAAGAGAATCAAGGGCGTGGCCTCTTCGCTCTCGACCGACGTGGGACGAGAGCAGGCCACCTTCACCATGGGGCTATTGAGCGACCATTTCGTCGAGTGCTTCGGAATCATGGCCGACGTGCTCATCCGCCCGAACCTAGCGAAGGCGGACTTGGCGAGGCTTTGCAAGGCCCACGCCGCCGACCTCGCCAGCGATTTGGACGACGCGTCGGAACTTGGAAACCGCGCCTTGAGGGCGGCGCTTTTCGGGGAAAGGGCGCCTTACGGCCACCCGGTCGAGGGGATTCCCTCGACGTTCAGCGCCCAACCCATGGCGGAGGCGCTCCTATTTTTCAATAGATGCTACAGGCCAGAGCGCGCCCTTTTCGTCGTCACGGGCGACGTCGCCCCCGAGGAGGCTTTTGACGTAGCGAGCAAGGCGCTGGCCGGTTGGGAGGCCGGCGGAACGGATGAGGTGAGGCCAGTTCCGGAGTACGCCTCTTCCGCCGGGGTTTACATCGTTGACAAGCCGTCGGCGCCGCAGACCTACATCGCCATGGGCTCGGCGGCGCTGGCCAGAACCGATGGCGATTATCCGGCCGCGCTCATATTCAACGAGATTTTCGGAGGACAATTCACAAGCCGCCTAAACATGAACCTCAGGGAGGACAAGGGCTACACTTACGGAGCCAGGTCCCTCTTCTCGAACCAGCGCGGCGTTCTGCCGTGGGTCATCGTCACGGCGGTGCAGGCCGACAAGACCGTCGAATCCTTCAAGGAGATATTGAGAGAAATTGAGGATGCCGGAGGAAAGAGGCCCGTCACGCAGGAGGAGTTCGAGATGGCGAGAGCCAACTGGGCGCTCAGGTTTCCCCAGAACTTCGAGACGCAGAAGCAGGTGGCGGACGCGATGAGCGCTCTCTGGGCGCAGGAACTGCCCGGCGATTATTACAGGCGCGTTCTTGAAAAAGTGAAGGCGCTCACCCTGGACGAAGTGCGGGCCGCCGGCGCGCGGCTCTTGGCCGCGCCCAGGGTATTCGTGGCTGTGGGCGACAGCTCCTCTCTTGAGAAGCCTTTGTCATCCATCGGCCTTGACGAGGCTCGCGCCATTCGCGCGCCGGGGCAGCCGAATAGATAATGAAGAACCGGGGGAGGCGCGGAAAGGGAGTTTCGCTTCAAGGTCACCAAGGAAATGGGGGTTCTTCTATTTTTGTCGGCTAGCTGCCGCCTGGGGACGGCTTCGCAGTTTCTTCTCCGCAAAGCGCGGCGAGTGCTACAATGGACCGGGAGGCGGTGATGGACGACCGGCAGGGGCGGACGCTTCTCAACCAGAGCGAAAAGCCGACTCGCAACCACTACTTGATTCTCGGCATGGCGTGGGCCGGGTGGCTCTTCGATTTCTACGACCTTATGCTGCTGTCGTTTCTTCTCATTCCAATCAAAAGGGAACTCGGCCTTCAGGACTGGGAGCTGTCGCTGATTCTTGGGACAACGCTCGCCGCCACGGCTCTGGGCGGAATCATCTTCGGAGGGCTTGCCGACCGTTTCGGCAGGAAGCCGGTCTTGAGCATGACGATGCTGGTCTATTCCGCGGGCACCTTCGGCTGCGGCCTCTCATACAACATCTGGTTCTTCATGGCCTGCAGAATCATAACCGGGCTTGGCGTTGGCGGAGAGTGGGCGACGGGACAGACGCTCATCGGCGAGACGTTCCCTGCCAAGATGAGGGCGCGCTTCGCCGCGATGATGCAAACCGGCGCTCCGGTTGGGATACTGCTGGCTTCAA